>NZ_JAJDKA010000016.1:0-50260 GCF_020589945.1 Faecalibacillus sp. MSK20_93
ACTCCGCCTAATAATTTAGAGCGAACCTCTAAGCACCGGATAATTTAATATACCAAAATAAGAATCACTTTTCTTATCTATTAATACATTGCAGGAGTTGGAACTTCGTTTTTAGAAGTATCTTTTGCATCGGCAATACCTGCTTCGGTTGTAATGAATAATGAAGCAATACTGCAAGCATTTAATAATGCGCTACGAGTGACTTTAGTTGGATCAATGATTCCTTTTTCAAACATATCGACCCATTGTCCATTTTTAGCATCAAAACCATAATTCTTTTGCGCAGTTTTTTGGCTTTCAACAATATCTTCTGCATTATATCCGGCATTTTCAGCAATTTGTTGAATTGGAGTAAATAAGGCTTCCATGACAATATGAATACCTTTTTGAACATCTACATTATCAGATTTTAATTGAGGTTTAACTTCTTTATATGCTTCTACTAAAGCAGCACCACCACCAATAACAATACCTTCTTCAACAGCGGCTTTAGTGGCATTTAAAGCATCTTCAATACGTAATTTCTTTTCTTTTAATTCGCTTTCAGTTGTTGCGCCAACTTTAATTGTTGCCACACCATTTGATAATTTACCCAAACGTTCTTTTAATTGTTTTTGATCATAAGAAGAAGTTGTTTTCGCTAATTGATTTTCAATACTTTCAATACGTTGTTTTAAACTATCTGATGGATTATTACCAGCAATCATTGTTGTATGATCTTTTGTAACGATTACTTTTTTAATTGTTCCTAATTGATCAAGAGTAGCATCTTTTAATTCCATAGAAATATCTTTATTAATAAAGGTACTACCAGTTAAAGCAGCAATATCTTGTAATAATTCTTTTTGGTTATCTCCAAATCCAGGAGCTTTTGTTGCGACAACATTGAATGTTCCTCTTAGTTTATTTAAAACAAGGGTTGAAATAACTTCGTTTTCAAAGTCATCAGCAATTAATAATAATGGTTTATTACTTTGAACGATTTGTTCAAGAATTGGAAGAATTTCTTGTAAATTATTGATTTTATGATTTGTAATAAAGATATAAGGATTTTCCATTTCAACAGTCATTTTATCATGATCTGTGACCATATAAGGAGAAACATATCCTTTATCATATTGCATACCTTCATTGATTTCTAAGACGTTGTCAAAACTATTAGATTCATCAACGTTGATAATTCCATTTTTACCAACTTTATCCATTGCTGAAGCAATCAATTGCCCAATTTCTTCATTACCAGCTGAAATAGTCGCTACTGAAGCAATATCTTGACTTGTTTCTACTTTATGTGAATTTTTCAAAACAACATCAGCAACTTCTTTACCTGCTTTTTCAATACCTTCACGCATTAAAACAGGATTAGCTCCTTTATCTACAGCTTTCAATCCATTCACGATCATATTTCGAGCAAGAATAGTTGCTGTGGTTGTACCATCACCTGCTACATCATTAGTTTTATTGGCTACTTCATATACAAGTTTAGCACCCATATTTTCAAATTTATCTTCAAGTTCTATTTCCTTAGCGATACTTACACCATCATTTGTAATTAATGGAGAACCATAACCTTTATCTAAGACCACATTACGTCCTTTAGGACCTAATGTGACACTTACCGCATCCGCTAAAACATTAACACCTTTTAACATTGATTGACGTGCATCATTTGAAAATCTTACTTCTTTACTCATAAATATCTGCCCCCTTATTCAAACTTAGCAATAATATCTTTTTCATCAATAACAATATAATCTTGATCCTCAACAGTCACTTTCGTACCTGAATATTCTTTATAAATTACACGATCATTTTCTTTTAATGATGAAGTACATTCATCACCAACAGCAATAACACTTGCAATCGAAGGAACTTCTTTCTTTTCTGTTGATAAAACAATTCCACTTGCTGTCTTATTTTCTTTTTCTTCTTTTTTTATTAATACAAATTTATGCAATGGTTTAATCATACTATTCACTCCTTTAGCACTCACCATATCCTTGTGCTAATTTGTATTATAGACTCTTATGTTAACTGAATATGAATTGTTTAGCACTTTGGTAAATCAAGTGCTAAACATAGTTACAAAAAAGTGCCTCCTTTACCAAATAAAAAAGATATTTTATGATGTTAGTGAAAGGAAGGATAAGAAATGATTAATAAAGAAAATTGGAAAGAAAATTATACACATATTTCAAATGAAGTTATTGATAATGAAAAGGTTTTAAGAGTTGTTAAAAGTGGAAAAATTAATGAATATGATGAAAATACGTACGCTAAATTAGTTGATTCATCATTTCATAATGGAATTATTGAAGTAAAGATGCTTAGTCGTTTATTAAAAGAGGCACCAGATTTTGCGAGAGGATTTATTGGTATTGCATATCGTATTCATGAAGATGATACAAAATTTGAATCATTTTATGTAAGACCTACAAATGGTAGACAATGTGATGACCCGGTAAGGAAACAACATGGTTGTCAATATTTTTCTTATCCAACCTATACATTTGCCTATTTTAGAGAACACGGCATTACAAAATATGAAAATCAAGTAGACATTGACTTAAATGAATGGATTAGTTTAAAAGCGGTGATTGAAGATGAAAAAGCAATTTTCTATTTAAATGATGATCTTCAATCATTATTAGTGGTTGATCAAATGATTCATGATAAATCAATGAGAGGAAATATTGGTTTCTTTGTAGATGTTGGAACAGAAGCTTTCTTTAAAGATTTAAAAATTACTTATTTTGATTAAAAGATAATTTCTAGAGGTCTAACAGCGTTAGACTTCTTTTTTTATGGCTTTCATATTTTGTAATATTTAACCTTTTAAATGGTAGAGATGTTAAAATTATATTCAATATCTTTTTTTGATGAGATTAGGAAAATTATTGCATTTTTAAATGTAGAAGGTTTCCTTTTGACAAAATTTTAATTTGATATAATAAAGATAGAGGAAGGTGGAAATACCAATGAGAATGTATCTAATTATGAAAGATTTTATAAATTCAAATATATATCTCTCACTAGATTACTTTGTTCAAAAGTATGATGTTTCAAAAAGAACGATTCAAAATGACTTATCATACTTAATGCGTATTTCTCCTCGAAAAGGTTTTACATTTCATAACAAAAGAGGTTCTGGATATCTCTTAGAAATAACAAATGAAGAATTGTTTAAAGATTTTATGGAAAGCTTAAATGAAGGTATTTATTTTCAGGTTAAAGAAAGACCAGCACAAATTTTAGCTTATCTTGCTATTCAAACTGGATATATTTCTATGAATAACATTGCAGATACTTTTCAAGTATCTAAGACTGTTATAAAGCATGATATGAATGATGTTGAAAATCTAGCAAAGAGTTATCATTTTGAATTAGAAAGAAAAACACATTATGGTATTTTGTTACGTTATGAATTGACATCTTTTAAAAAGTACTTAGTTGAAGAATATTTAAATCAAAATGTTTTTATTCAAACGGCAGTAAATGATGTTATTGAAGAATTTAATGACATTGAACAAAAGTTAATTAGACAGTTGAATAAAGAAGGGTTGAAAATCAACTATAATGAACTTTTAAATGTGATTGAGTATTTAAAAATTGTTATTTATATTGCACACAGACAAGATGAACAAAAAGAGGAATTTATTTTTGATAAAAATAATGAAATTCATCGAATTGTTGAATTCTTAGTTGGAATATTAGAAAAGAAATATGCTATAGGATTAAGTAAAAAAAGCATAGAAGAGATTTTAAAAGTTTTACAAAAAAATATAAAAAGAGAAATAGGTTCAATATCTTCTTTTACAAATTATTTAAAAGAAGACATTGAAGAATTTATAAAACAAATAGATGAAAAATAT
The DNA here is from genome assembly GCF_020589945.1 of Faecalibacillus sp. MSK20_93. Taxonomy (NCBI): domain Bacteria; kingdom Bacillati; phylum Bacillota; class Erysipelotrichia; order Erysipelotrichales; family Coprobacillaceae; genus Faecalibacillus; species Faecalibacillus sp. MSK20_93. The sequence continues at coordinate 3,873 of NZ_JAJDKA010000016.1, forward strand.
GATACGAAATTTCTTGAAGATGAAGACTTTAAGAAAATGTTGTTAACACATGTTTCATTATTAATAGATAGATTACATAATAAAATTTCATATCAAAATCCATTAGCCAATGAGCTAAATATTACATACCCAATGATGTTTAATATCGCTCTTCAATTTTGTAGCATGTTACATGAAAAATACAACGTTGAAGTGACATTTGATGAAATTGGTTTTGTAGCGATGCATTTTGCATCACATATGGAAAAGGAAAAACAAGGTAAATTGTTATCTTATAATCGTATTGGAATTGTTTGTTCATCAGGTGGTGGAAGTGCTTATATGATCAAGATACAAATTGAATCATTATTTCCTCAAGCAGAGGTACAAACATTTTCATTTTTACAACAAGATGAATTGAAAACATTTCAACCTGATTTAATTTTTACAATCATGCCTTTATCTCAAGAAATCAAGGCACCAATTATTTATATTAAAGAACTACTTGATGATAGAGATTTAGTTAAGATTAAACAAATTTTACAATGTGAAGAATATGATCCTTATACTTTGATTCAAGATAATCCTATGTATTATTCATTCTTTTCTAAAGATTTTTTTAAATTTATAGAAGCAGATAGTTATGAAAATATTATTCGGATGATGGGACAGGAATTAGAGGAAAAAGGTTATGGTAAAAAAGGCTATACTGATTTGATTTTTGAACGTGAATCGTATGTAAGTACTATTTATACAAATGGAGTTTGTATACCCCATCCACTTGAAACAGATGCACTTAAAAATATGATTTCTGTAGCTATTTTAAAGAAACCATTTGTACAAAATGGCAAAGAAATAAAAATAGTTTTTATGATTTGTTTAAAGAAAGATCAAGTTGAAATGTATAAAGTAATAACTAAAAAGTTATATCGTTTAATGCAAAAGAGTAATTATGTTGAAATGTTAACGAAGGTTGATTCTTTTGAAGAAATGATGAATTTAATGAAAGAAATAGGAGGTGGAAATAATGAATAGTGAATTACTAAAAGAATTGAGTAATGCTGATAGTGTAGCATCAGTAGAAGATGAAGTAAGATCGATTCTCTATCGAGAATTAGCAAAATATAGTGATGAAGTTTTTAGTGATCGTTTAGGAAGTATTATTTTTCATAAAAAAGGGACTTCACCAAATCCTTTAAAAATCATGTTTTGTGCTCATATAGATGAAGTAGGTTTTATGGTAAGACATATTTCTGATATTGGTTTTGTATATTTAGTAGCTTTAGGTTCAGTTTTAAATAAAAGCAAAGAAATGCAAATGGTTAGAATTACGACGCAAGATGGTAAAAAAGTGGAAGGCTTATTAAATGTGACTAAAGATAGCAACGGTAACGTTAAAGAAATGTACGTTGATATTGGAGTTGATAGTGCAGATGAAGTAAAAGCTTTAGGAATTGATGTTGGTGACATGGTTTGTTTTGCTAGTGAAGCAAGACAGATTCAAGATAAAGTGATTGCTGGCAAGGCAATGGACGATCGAACAGGATGCTATGTCATGATAGAAGCGATGAAAAGAATTCATGGAAATGTTGAAAATGATATTTATTTTGTAGGAACAAGTAGTGAAGAAGTTGGTGTAAGAGGTGGTAAAACAGCGACTCATCTTATTGATCCTGATATTGTTTTTGCACTTGATGTTGCGAATAATCCAGAACTTGTTAAAAACTATACGAATCATCGTTTAATTGGTAAAGGGCCAATGATTGTTCATTATGACAAAACCCTTTCACCAAATAAAAAATTGATTAAATATGTTAAAGAATTAGCCAGTAAACATGGAATACCTTATCAAAGCGATATGTTCGGTGGAGGAGGAACAGATGCTGGAAATGCACACTTAGAAAAAGGTGGACGTTTGGCACTTGTTTTAGGAATACCACTTAGATATTGTCATGGATCTTATTCATTTGTTCATAGTGATGATTTAAAAAGTTTGACACAGTTAGTTAACTGCTTAATAGATCATTTGACATATCAAGATTATCAAAATTTTATTAATTTTATTGGAGGATAAACAAATGACAGAAACGGAACAAATTATTGTAGGATTAATTTCTTCAGCTGGACAAAGCAAATCTTTAGCTTTTGAAGCGTTGAAGAAAGTAAAAACAGGTGAATATGATGAAGCAAGAAAGATATTAGAACAAGCTAAAGAAGCTGATTTACAAGCTCACACTGTTCAAACAAAGCTTATTCAAGCCGAAATGTCAGGCTCTGGAAATAAGCCAGAAGTTGGGTTATTAATGGTTCATGCACAAGACCATTATATGACTTCTCAATTAGCAAGAGATCTAATTGAAGAACTAATAAATGTATTTGAAGCAAAGGAGGGTAAATAATGAGAATTGTATTATGCTGTGCAGGTGGACTTTCTACAACAATGCTTATGAATAGTATGAAAGATACAGTACATAACAGTGCAAAATTAAATGATGCTGATTTTGATTTTATTGCTATTCCAATTGATATTCTACAATCTGAAGCAGACAATTGTGATGTTTTAGTTTTAGGACCACAAGTTGCACATAAATTAGATGCAGTAAAACCTATCATCGAACCTCGTAAGATTCCTTATGTTATTGTTGATCAAGAAACATATGGGAAAATGGATGGGGCAACTGTCATGAAACAAGCATTAATTGCGCGTAGAAAAGCAGATTTAAAAAAATAATTTTATAGGGAGGGAAAAAACGATGTACTCAAAATTTGAGAACTTTATGAAAAAGTATTTAGCACCGCTTGCTGATAAAATGGATAAAGAAGTTCATTTGAGCGCTGTTAAAAAAGCAATGGTTGCAATGACACCGTTGTTAATTATCGGTAGTTTTTGTTTGATTCCAGAAGCAATTCCAAATATGATTGGAGAAAAACATGTAATTTCTCAATGGATCTTAGCAAATTTGGATATTATCTATATTCCTTATAATGTAGGTATGGCTTTAATGTCAGTTTATGTTACTGTAATTATTGCATATCAATTAGCTACCTCTTATAAGTTAGATATTCCAGGATGTGTAACAATGGGATTAGTCTCATTCTTAATGTTAGTTGTAGAATTCACAGAAGATGGTGGAATTTCTAAAACTTATTTAGGACCTAAAGGTTTATTCTGTGCAATGTTTGCAGGATTTATCGCTGTTGAATTATTCCGTTGGTGTAAAAAGAAAAACTTTACAATCAAGATGCCAGATACAGTACCTGATTTCGTATCTCGTTCTTTTGAAATGATTCCTATTTCAGTAATCATTATTGGGTTCTTCTTAATTGTACGTATTGTTTGTGTCAATGTATTAAATACAATGCCACCATTAATCTTTACAGCAATCTTTGCACCATTAGTAGGATCTATGGATAATCCAATTGCTTATACTTTCTTAAAAATGTTACAAGCTTTAATATTCTTCTTTGGTATTCATCCATCAGTATTAAGCCCAATTACAAGTCCAATTTCAACTCAATTCTTAGCAGAAAATATTGCTGCTGTTCAAGCTGGTCATGTAGCAACTCACTTCTATGCTCCTGGACCTGAATCAGCATTTGGTAACTTTACAGGTAGTGGTGTTACTATTGGTTGTGTATTCTGGTGCTTAATGAGTAAGAATAAAGCTTTAAAACAAGTTGGTAGATTATCATTTATTCCAGCATTATTTGGAATTAATGAACCAATTCTATTTGGTGCGCCAATCGTATTAAATCCAATGTTCTTTATTCCATTTGTTATTTGTGGTGGTATTATTGGTTCATTAGGTGGATGGGCGATGTATTTAGGTATTATGAAATGTTCAACCTTTACACCGCCATATGTAGGTGTATTCCTAGAAGGATTCTTAACGAATATGGATCCTATGTCTATAGTTGTTAATGCAGTACAATTAATACTATCTATTTTAATATGGTATCCATTTGTTAAATCATACGAAAAGACTTATGGTAATAAAGAAGAAGAAACTAATGCTATCAGTGCAGAAGATGCAGCTATCTTAGACGATTTAGACTTAGACTTCTAATTAATAGGCAAGTTTCGACTTGCCTTTATTTGTAGGAGGATTAAAAATGGCAAAAAGAATAAATAAAATACAAGAATTTTTAGATGAAAAAGATATAGATGCTTTATTAATTAAAAGTAAAACAGTAAAAAAATGGATGAATACTATGACTGGTAGTGGTTGTCAAGTATTGATTACAAAAGAACATGGCTATTTAATTGTAGATGGGCGTTATATTACAGAAGCCAAAGAAAAAGAACATGATTTAGAAATTATATTACATAATCCACATTTAACGGGACGTAATTATTTAGGGACAGTAGAAGAAATATTAAAAAAAGAAAATTGTAAAACGCTAGGGGTAGAAGCGTATCAAGTATTAGTTAAGGAATATCATGAAATAGAAAAATTAGGGATAGAAGTTCTTTTATTTGATCAAGAAATTGCTCATCTTCGTATTGTTAAAGAAGATGAAGAAATTGAAGCTATGAAAAAATCAATTGCAATTACTGATGAAATCTATCAAAAAGTAATTGAACACATTCATGTAGGAATGAGTGAATATGAAATTAGCGCTTTAGTACAATATTATTCAATTGCATCTGGTGCACAACAAATGTCTTTTGATACAATAGTAGCAACAGGTGAAAGAACAGCCTTACCACATGGTCGTCCAACTTCAAGAAAAGTAAAAGCTCATGAACCTATTATGATTGATTTTGGTATTCAATATCAAAATTATCAATCAGATATGACACGTATGTGTTTTATTGGAGAACCTGATCCAAAAATCAAAGAAATCTATGATGTTGTTTTAAAGGCACAACTCGCTGGTCTTGGTGCTATTAAAGCAGGAGCTAAGGGAAAAGATGTAGATAAAGCAGCTAGAGATGTGATTGAGACTGCAGGTTATGGTGAATATTTTAATCATGGTTTAGGACATGGATTAGGAATTGGTGAAGATGGTGAAGGACCAACTTTAAATTCAAAGAGTGAAACAGTTTTACAAGAACATATGATGATGTCTTGTGAACCAGGTGTTTATGTTCCTGGTGTTGGTGGTGTTCGTATTGAAGATGATGTTGTTATTATTGATGGTGTAGGTGTACCATTAAATAAAACAACAAAAGATTATATTATTTTGGAGGATAAATAAATGAAGTATGATTTTAATGAGGTTCATAATCGTTTAGGTACTTATTGTACACAATGGGATTATATACAAGATCGTTTTAATAAAAAGGATTTAATACCATTTTCAATATCTGATACAGATTTTATTATTCCTAAACCTATTACTGAAAAAATATTTGAAGTGGCACATCATCAAATTTATGGATATACAAGATGGAATCATCATGATTTTAAATCATCTATTACAGGATATTTTGAAAGAAGACATCATACACATATTGAAGAAGATTGGATCTTATATAGTCCTACTGTGATGTATTCAGTTTCTTTATTGATTCGTTTATTAAGTCAACCTCATGATAAAGTATTAACATTTGAACCTATGTATGATTCATTTTATACAGTTATCCAAGATAATGATAGACAATTAGTTGCTCATCGTTTAATATCAAAAGATGGGACATTTGAAATAGATTTCGATCTTTTTGAAAAACAAGTACAAGGATGTCAATTATTATTACTTTGTTCTCCACATAATCCAACAGGAAGAATTTGGACAAAAGAAGAAATGGATCAAATAATAAAGATATGTAAAAAATATCAAGTAAAAATTATTTCTGATGAAATTCATATGGATATTCAATTAAGAGATAGAAAACATATCCCTTTATTATCTTATATTCATGAATATGATGAACTTTATACAGCAGCTTCATCTAGTAAAACATTTAATACACCAGGATTAATTGGTTCATATTTAATGATACCAAATGAAGAAGTTAGAGAAAAATTCTTGATGCATACAAGAAGAAAAGATTTCTTAAATTCTGTAAGTATTTTTGGTATGTATGCGACAATGATAGGTTATACACAATGCGATGATTATATTGATCAACTTAATGATTATATTAAAGAAAATATGAAAATTGTAGAAGAATTTATAAAAGAAGAGTTGCCTGATTTTAAATTTAAAACACCAGATGGAACTTATTTAGCTTGGATTGATGCAAGAGATGTTCCATATACTGCAGAAGAAATACAAGATGCTTTAGTGAATGTTGGTGGAATTGGGATTATGAAAGGTGAAATTTATGGTGGCCCAAAATATTTAAGAATGAATATAGGGTGTCCACAATCTAAATTAAAAGAAGGATTGCGAAGATTTAAAATAGCAATGGATGCATTATATTCAAAATAGGAGGTATTTATTATGCATTATTTATTAATTAAAATTCAATTACTGTGGGCTAAACATACAAAATGGCTAGATAGAAATCCTGTAAAAGTTCCAGTAAGTAAACGTGTTATAGCTTATGCTATTGATTGGGCAGTTGGCGGTATTATTAGTGGTTTTCCTGCTGTTTTATTCTATGGGGGAGTCACTGGTAGATCAGACATGTTTAGTGATCTTTATGTTTTTCCTAGTTTAGGTTTTCCAACGTATTGGTCCTATCTTGCAGGTATATTATGTATTGTTGTGGCTTTTGTTTATTATATTTATATTCCTTATAAGAAATATCCAGGACAAACACTCGCAAAACATTGGTTAAAAATAAAGATTGTAAATAATGATGATTATAGTGATGTGAGTTTAAAAACTTTGATTATTAGACAAGGGGTTGGATTATTCTTATTAGAAGGTTCGGCTATTGTTGTTACTAATTATTTAAGACAAATGCTTACACTAGCAACAGGTTTCTATTTTGACTATTATTTAAAAATGATTGGTATGGTTATTACAATGATTTCAGGAGTTTTTGTTCTAGGATCAGCTTCTCAAAGAAGTATCCATGATTATCTTGCTAAGACAAGAGTTGTGGGTGAAGATGAAAAACCAGCAAAAAGAAAAGAAAAAAAGAATAAAAAAAATAAAAAGAAAAAATAATGCATAATAGTAAAATATAAAGAACAATGTCTTATCATTACATTGTTCTTTTTTTATACAATTTGAATGAAAAGAGAATTGATGACTTCAGTCAGTTGAGCACATGAAATGTGCGAAATAGAAAACCACCTGCTATGCGGGTGGTGCAATAATAAATAGTGGCTAAAAAAGCAAATTCTTTAGCACATCGTCTTCACACCAAAGTATAGACGAAAAGTGATATATAATCAACGAAGGAAAGATATAGGAGAAATATTGAGAACACTCTGCCGATATAAAGGGGTGGAGATAATAGAAGGGCATTTGATGAGTGATCATGTACATATGTTAGTAATGATACCACCAAAGTTAAGTGTGTCATCATTCATGGGATACTTGAAAGGGAAATTCGCATTGATGATTTTTGATAGACATGCAAACTTGAAATATAAGTATGGAAATAGACCCTTTTTGGGCAGAAGGGTATTATGTGAGTACAGTAGGATTAAATGATCAAACCGTCGCAAAATATATAAGAGAACAAGAGTAACATGATATTGCAATGGATAAATTAAGTGTGAAAGAATATAAGGATCCGTTTGAAGAAAAAGGAATTCGAGAAGGAAATAGAAACCGCAGAAAAAAAGCAAAATAAAAATTCCCTTTGAGGGAAAGCGAGAGTCAAAAGCAACGCCTTTAGACGCGAGCAAGTAACAAAGGCTTATAGCCACAGTGAAAACCACGCCGTTTAGACGTGGTTTTTATTTAAAGATTTTTTCCATATCAAAAGGAAGTAAACATTCAATTTTTATTGTTTGATAAGTTAATGGATGAATAAACTCTAAACAATAAGCATGTAAAGCCATTCTTTTAATCATAGAAGAAGTTTTTCCATAAAGAGTATCTCCTATAATAGGATGATGTAAATGATTCAAATGAACTCTTATTTGATGTTTTCGACCAGTTTCAATTTGACATTTTACAAGTGTATAATTTCCTTTTGTTTTAATTTCTTTAAAATGTGTTAAAGCATCTTTACCTGTTTTAGAAATACACATTTTATTTTTACTATGACGGTCTTGACCGATAGGTAAATCAATAGTTATTTCTCTTTTAGGTAAATGTCCTTGAATGATAGCAAGATAAGTTTTCTTAATTTTTTTAGATGCAATCATATAATCAAAATAGGGTTGTAAAAGAGCACATTTACAAAACATCACCAAACCGGTCGTATCTCTATCTAAACGATGAAGATAACGAATCGGTAAATCTTGATAGCTTTGTTGGTAATAATAACTCACATAATTACAAAGAGTATTTTTTTTACTTTTATCATCAGGATGAATAATGAGGTTACTTGGTTTATTGACGACACAAAGCAAGTCATCTTCATAGATGATTTCTAAGGAGCTTTCTTCTTCGATAAAATCTCTGCCTTGTTCATAGGCTTTAATTGAAAGAATATCTTTATCTTTTAAAATGGTTTGATAATCAACATAAGTATTATTTAAAGTATAGTCTTTATTTTGACGAAGTAAGTGAATTGTTTTTTTAGAAAGATGCAGATAATGAAAGAATTCAAGAAGTGTCATTCCTTGAATTCTTTCATCAATTTCTATTACTAAATGATTCTTTTCTTTATGATAATGCATACACTGTTACTTTGATATCAATTGTGATATCTAAACCTTGTAAAGTATCTAAAACGCCACGTTTTTCTTTTTTAATATGATAATAGTGTGGTGTCATCATTAAAAGATTTAAAGCATCTTCACGATTAGAAATATGAACTTTTTCTTTAAAGTCATAACTTTTCACTTGATTAAAATCTAAACGAATATACTTATCACTCTTTACTTTGATTTCATCATAAATCAATTCTTTAATTTCAATTAAATGTTGATTATTAGCAGTAACATGAACAATATAACCATCTTCTTTTAATGCTCTTTTTAATTCATCTTGATTTACTACTGTAAATAAAGCACAGATAAAATCTAAACTATGATCTAAGATAGGAATATTTTTAGAATTTCCTACAAGCCAAGTAACATCTTTACGATAACGTGTCGCCATATCAATAGCAATCTTGGAAATATCTAAACCATAGATATCACTGTTTTCAAAATGTTTCTTTAAACCTTGAGTATAATATCCTTCTCCACATCCTAAATCTAAAATACTTAAATCATCTTGATGTTTGAATTCATCAATACACGTAATCACTTGATCTAAGATAGGATCATAATAACCTTTATTTAAATATGCTTTTCTCGCCACAAGAGATTCTTTACTATCTCCTGGATTATTGGTAGCTTTATCAGGATTTAATAATAAATTGATATATCCTCTTTTAGAAATGTCATAACAATGATTGTTTTCACATTTAAGTGTTTTGTTTTCTAAATGAAGTTGTTGATGACATTTTGGACAAGCTAATAATTTCATAGTATCACCTCGAATGTATTATAACAAAAGACAATCTAAAAATTAACTGAATTTATGATGAATTTGTGATACTATTAAGGGCAAGGGAGGAATGCTTGATGTTTTTTAGAAAGAAACAAAAAGTAGACTTAGATGCTAAGTTTAAAGAAGTATATCATGAAGTAAATAAAATTACAGCTGATGCCGGAAATGAATTAGATGTGACCATCAAATATTCACAATTGAAATTGGCTTGTCGTAAGTATGATGAATTGATTGATTTAATTCATCAAGGAGCTAATTTTGAAGAAAAACATTTTCTTTCTTTAAAAGAAAGTGTAGAAGAAGAAACAAAGAGAGTAGAAGGTTTATTAGATGAAGATTAAAGCATATAAGAAGGATTTTGATTATACCTATACTTTAGGAGTTTTTGAAACGATTGAGTTATTAAAGAATCGTCCTGATCTTGTTTTAAGAGTATATATAAAAAGTAATTCTTATAAGAATAAAGGAATTCCTATTATTGATGAAATTTGTAGAGAAAAACATATTGAATTGATTGAAAGTGATAATACAATTCAAAAATTATCAAAAAAAGATAATTGTTTTGCGATAGCAATCATTAAAAAATATGAAATGACTTTACAAGAAGGAAATCATGTTGTTTTAGTTAATCCTGGAGATATGGGAAATATGGGGACAATTATGAGAACGATGTTAGGGTTCAATTATTATAATCTAGCAATAATTCGACCAGGTGTCGATGTTTTTGATCCTCGTGTTTTAAGAGCTTCGATGGGAGCAATGTTTCATTTGAATATTGAGTATTTTGATAGTTTTGAAGATTATTTAAAAAGATTTCCAAGTCATGATATTTATACATTGATGTTAAAAGGAGCAACCAATATTCATAAGGTTGAATCCAAAGAAGGTTATCATTCACTTGTTTTTGGTAATGAAAGTAGTGGTTTACCTGATGAATATCTAGATTATGGGAAATCTATTTTTATTCCTCATAGTCATCATATAGATTCATTGAATCTTTCCATGGCTTTAGGAATGACGTTGATGCATTTTTCAAAAGATGAATTTAAAGATAAAGAAGTATTATAGGAGGGAAAGTATGTTTGATTTTGATGAAGTTGTAGATAGAAAAGGTACAAATTGTGCTAAATGGGATACCATTGAAGCCAATAATAAACCTAAAGATGTGTTACCTATGTGGGTTGCAGATATGGATTTTAAATCACCAAAGGAAATTGAAAATGCATTAGTTAAAAGAATTAAACAAGGCGTTTATGGGTATTCATTTGCGCCAGATGAGTATTTTGATGCGGTTATTTCTTGGATGAAAAGAAGACATGATTTTAATGTCGATAAAGAATGGATCATCCCAACACCAGGTGTGGTAACAGCTATTAAATTATGTGTAAATGCTTATACAAAGGAAAATGATGCCATCATTATTAATAAGCCTGTATATTATCCATTTGATTTCTCAATTGAATTAAATCATCGTAAAATCATTGAAAATGAAATGGTTTATAAAGATGGTTCTTATGAAATGGATTATGATGCTTTTGAAAAAGCAATCGTAGAAAATGATGTTAAAATGTTTATTTTATGTAATCCATATAATCCAATTGGAAAAGTATGGAAAGAAGATGAATTAAAACAAATTGGTGAAATTTGTAAGAAACATCATGTTTTAGTTATTGTTGATGAAATTCATGAAGATTTTGTTTATGGAGAGCATGTACATATTCCTTTCTATAATGTAGATGAAAGTTATAAAGAATTCTCTGTTATTTTAACTGCACCATCAAAAACATTTAATTTAGCAGGGTTACAAACATCAAATATTATTATTGCAGATGAAAAATTAAGAAAAGCTTATCAAGAAACAATGAATCGTTATGGGGTTAATGAACCAAACTTTTTAGGTATTATTGCTTGTATGACTGCCTATAATGAATGTGAATTATGGGTAGATGAAATGTTGGAATATGTTTATGACAACTTTACTTATTTTGATGAATTCTTAAAAGAAAACTTACCTCATATTCATTTAGTAAAACCTGAAGGACTTTATTTATGTTGGGTTGATTTTAGAGAATGTGGTTTAAATAAAGATGAACTTGAAAAGACAATGTTAGAAAAAGCCGGTTTATGGTTAGATGAAGGATATATCTTTGGAACAGGTGGAGAAGGTTTTGAAAGATTTAATCTTGCAATTCCAAGAAGTGTTTTAGAAGATGCTTGTCAAAGATTATTAAAAGCTTTTGGAAAATAAGGTTTTTATGATAAAAACTATGGAAATTCTATATAAAAGATAGTATTATATAACCGAAAAAAAGAAAAGGAGATTTGTTATGGGATTAGTATCAGCAACAGAAATGTTAAAGAAAGCTAAAGAAGGACATTATGCAGTAGGTCAATTCAATATCAACAACTTAGAATGGACTAAATCAGTATTATTAACTGCAGAAGAATTAAAAGCACCAGTAATCTTAGGTGTTTCAGAAGGTGCTGCTAAATATATGACTGGATATACAACAGTTGCAGCAATGGTTAAAGCAATGGTAGAAGCATTAAATATCACTGTACCAGTAGCTTTACACTTAGATCATGGTTCATACGAAGGAGCTAAAGCTGCTTTAGATGCAGGTTTCTCTTCAATCATGTTTGATGGTTCTCATTATGGAATCGAAGAAAACATCGAAAAAACAAAAGAAATCGTTGAATTATGTCATTCAAAAGGTGTTTCAGTAGAAGCAGAAGTTGGATCAATCGGTGGAGAAGAAGATGGTGTCATCGGTAAAGGTGAAGTAGCAGATCCAAAAGAATGTAAATCAATCGCAGACTTAGGAGTAGATTTCTTAGCTGCAGGTATCGGAAATATCCATGGTAAATACCCAGCAAACTGGGAAGGATTAGACTTTGATGCATTAGATGCAATCCAAGCTGAAACTGGAAAATTACCATTAGTATTACATGGTGGTTCAGGAATTCCTGATGAAATGATCAAAAAAGCAATCACTTTAGGAGTATCTAAAGTAAATGTAAACACTGAATGTCAATTATATTTCCAAGAAGCTACACGTAAATACATTGAAGCTGGAAAAGATTTAGAAGGAAAAGGATATGATCCTCGTAAATTATTAGCACCAGGTGCAGAAGCTATTAAACAATGTGTTAAAGATAGAATGGAAGTATTCGGTTGCATCGGTAAAGCTTAATCAATTAAAAAAGCCTTCGGGCTTTTTTTTGTTTATGTGAAATCTCTTTATTAAGTTGTTTTTTTAATGAATTTATAATATAGTATTAGGGAATATAGATAGAAGAAAAGGGGTAAAGTCATGAGTGAAATTATTGCGATTGAAGGCGGACATAAATTAAATGGTACAGTAGAAATCTCGGGTGCAAAAAATGCCACTGTAGCACTTATTCCGGCAATTATTTTAGCGGATAGTCCTGTAACGATTTATGGTGTACCAGAAATCAGTGATGTGGACGCTTTAGCAGTTTTATTAGAAGAACTTAATTGTACAGTATTAAGAAGTCATGATAGTTTAATTGTTGATCCCTCTCGTATGGAAAATGTTCCATTAGTATCTGATGCTGTGGATAAATTAAGAGCATCATATTATTTAATGGGAGCATTACTTGGAAAATGTAAAAAAGTTGTGATGAAAGCACCAGGAGGATGCTTTTTAGGACCACGTCCGATAGATTTACATATTAAAGGATTTGAAGCATTGGGTGCCAAAGTAGAATTTGTTGATGGTGCGCATGTAATTACAGCAGATCGTTTAGTAGGTGCAAAAATATATTTAGATTTTGCTTCGGTTGGAGCAACAATCAATATCTTATTAGCGGCAGTAAAAGCTGAAGGAAAAACAGTCATTGAAAATGCAGCAAAAGAACCAGAAATCATTGATGTAGTAAACTTACTTACAAAAATGGGAGCTAAAATTAGAGGTGCTGGTACCGATACGATTACGATTGAAGGAGTAGAACATCTAAAAGGATGTACTCATGAAATCATTCCAGATCGTATTGAAGCAGGGACATTCTTAATTATGGCAGCAGCTGCAGGAGAAAGAGTTATTATTCAAAATATCATTCCACAACATTTGGAATCACTTATTTCAAAATTGAAAGAAATGGGAGTGAAGATGGAAAATGTTGGAGATAGTATTATTGTTTATGGTGATAACAAGAACTTTAATGCAGTCGATGTCAGAACACAGGTATATCCAGGTTTTGCGACAGATCTACAACAGCCATTAACAGCACTGCTTACACAAGCAAACGGACAATCACAAGTAATAGAAACAATTTATCCAGAGAGATTTAGACATTGTGAACAACTTAATAAGATGGGCGCAAATATAGAATTAGATGAATCAATGTGTTATATAAATGGAAAAACACCATTAAAAGGAGCAAAAGTAGAAGCAACAGATTTAAGATGTGGAGCAGCATTGTTAATAGCAGGGTTAATCGCTGATGGAATTACAGAAATCAGCAATGTATATCATATAGATAGAGGATATGCGAATATTGATCAAAAATTAATTACTTTAGGTGCTGTTATTAGAAGAATCAAAGTTGATGATTAAAATTATAAAAAAGGGCTTGAAAACGACATAATTTAATGTTAATATATCATAGCAACTTACTTTGTAGTGAGAAATCTACAAGGCGGAAGGAGAAATTAAAAATGAAAAAAGGAATTCATCCAAATTACAAAAAAGTAAAAGTAGTTTGTACATCATGTGGAGCAGAATTTGAAAGTGGTTCAGTATTAGATGAAGTACGTGTTGATACTTGTTCTAACTGTCATCCATTCTATACTGGAAAACAAAGATTTGCTAGTGCTGATGGACGTGTTGAAAAATTCAACAAAAAATACGGACTTAAATAAGAAAATGAGTACTTGGTACTCATTTTTGTTTTGGAGGAAAAAATGGAATATCATGTCTTAGCAAGTGGTTCTAAAGGAAACAGTATTTTCATTTATGATCAAGGAAACGGACTTTTAATTGATTGTGGAATTAGTAAAAGACAACTTTATACAAAACTTAATCAATTAGGATTTAATGAAAATGACATTCGCCATGTTTTATTAACCCATGATCATATTGATCATAATAAAAATATTGGTATCTTTGATCAAAGTATTGTTTATTGTGGAAAAGGATGCATCCCTGGTATAGATGAAAGTCATGAATTAGAAAATTATCAAAATATACAATTAGATCATTATATAATTACACCATTACCTTTATCACATGATGCAACATCCCCTTTAGGGTTTGTAATCAAAGGAAAAGATGAAACAATTCTTTATATGACAGATACAGGTTATGTTTCACAAAAGAATATGGAATATATAAAAAATTTAGATTACTATATTTTTGAAAGTAATCATGATATTGAAATGTTGATGAATACAAGAAGACCTTTATTCTTAAAAAATCGTATTTTTGGAGATAAGGGCCATCTTAATAATGAATATAGTGCACATGTTATGGCGCAGGTGATTGGTGAAAATACAAAAGAAATTTGTTTGGCCCATTTATCACAAGAAGCGAATACAAAGGAAATGGCATTAGATACATATCAAAGAGTTTTTGATGAAGAACATATTTATTTTGATAATATAAAGATTGCAGATCAAAAAGAAATTGTTTCTGGAGGACATTATGAAAATTAGGATCTTAACAATTGGTAAGCTTAAAGAAAAATATCTTGTTAATGGAATCAATGAATATGTCAAAAGATTGAATGCTTACTGTAAAGTGGAAATGGTTGAAGTACCAGATGAACCAATTCCTGATAATGCAAGTGAAAATGTAGAAAATATCATCAAAGATAAAGAAGCAGATAAAATTGTTTCTAAAATTAAAGATGATGAATATGTTATTGTTTTAGATTTACATGGAAAAGAAATAGATAGTGTGGCTTTTTCTAAGCATATTGAAGAATGTATGATTAGAGGAAAGAGTACGATTACTTTTGTGATTGGGGGTTCTTTAGGTTTAGGAAAATCTTTATTACAAAGAGCAAATTATCGTTTATGTTTCTCTAAAATGACTTTTCCACATCAATTAATGAAGCTAATCTTAGTTGAACAAGTCTATCGAGCATATAAAATCATGCGGAGAGAAACTTATCATAAGTGATGTTAACGTTCAGCAAAAATGTCACCAAAAATGAAGAAGGGTTCTATTAGTGTGAACCCTTTGTTTTTTTGTCCATTTCTTGAATGAGATTATTTAAATCTTTATGATCATTTATTAGTACCTGTTTGTTTTTATGTTTTGTACCTATCAATGTACAATCATAAATAATCCCAATATATTTCATTCTTACTTTATTTTCTAGCACAAAATATAAAATTGTAACTTCTGTTGAAGTTCTTATTTTTACTACTTATCCATTTTTATCATATGGGACATAATAATATCCGTTATAGGAAAACATATTGCCTTCTGCTATTTTTCTGGTATTTGAAACAGTGAACACTAGATTCAAATTGTAATTTTCTGTTAGCTCTACAAATTCATAAACAGGATCAACTGGAAGATGTGCAAATTTTTCATTCAGATATTTTATGTAAAAGTATTGAACCATATATTTAATTGATCGTAGTCTTTTATTTTGAACCTTATAATGTCATTGGGCAATCTTCTTTGAACTGTACCATTGTATCGTTCTATCAATCCTTTGGTTTGAGATGTATTTGCGAAAATCATTTCAATGCAAAGTTTATCCATCATAACACCAAATGATGTTATATTACCTTCAGGACTTTTGAAGATAGTATGTTTGTCTGAATAAATAGCTAAGGGAATTCCTTTTTTTCTTGATAAGAAGTTCCATCATCTTACAATATCCATACATGCATTCGTTTTTGGTAAACCAGCCAGCAAGGATATCATTAGTTGTATCGTCAACAGCCATATGGAGAGTAAAACGTTGATCGTTGCCAAACCAGTCAAAAGGAGTTCCATCGATTTGAACAAGCATACCAGCTCTAGGACTTTTTTCTCTCAGTAAATGTAAAGGAGAGTCTCTTTTATGACTCCTATGTTTAACGGGAGAAGACCATTTATATTCTTTATAGAGTCTTTGAAAGAACGAGATACTTCTAGGTTTAACATCAAAGTATTCGAAGATCACATGCAAGCACACTATTTAATTCGTGCAATGAGCAAATATCTGGAAAAAATGGACAAATATGTACGCCAACGATTGAGGATGTGCATGATTCATAAACATCCAACAGTAAAGAAAGTATATGGAATGTGTTATAAATGGAACATTGAATTCTTTGTGCGCATCGGTTTAATTCCCTCAAAATGGTGGTTCTACTACAAAATGTGGGGAACCTATACTATTGAGAAGTATGTAGAATACCACATGCATAGAAATAAGGTTGATATGGAAAAACGTATTCAAAAATTTAAAGAACTAGGTATAGCATTCTACACAAAAAAGAGATTAAAGAAAATGGACGATTCTTTATCAAGATAGTCCGTACACAAATTAAATAAATAGTAAATTGGTAAGCCGTATGCATTAATAGCGCACGTACGGTTTGATAAGGGGCTAGCCTAGTGATAGGTTAGCCTACTTTCTTAAGCACCTTACGTTTAGTAGAAGAAGGAATATTCAATTGTTGTCTATACTTGACAATAACACGACGTGAACAATGTAATTCTAATTCCTCTAGTTTTTTGAGAATCTGATTATCTGAAAGTGGATGTTCTTTATCTTCATCATCTACTAACTCAACAATAGCCTTTTTAATAGAATCACTGCTATCTCCTGAAGCAGTTTGAGAAACAAGAAGTTTTTTAAGAGGATAAGCCTCACCATTAAAGCTATAGTACTTATTATTTAAAGTACGTGAAATAGTAGATTCATGGAATCCTGTCTCACTTGCAAGCTGTGATAAAGTACATGGATATAATTCATCATCATATAAGAAATATCCACTTTGTATATTTACTAACGCATTTGCGACAATAAGAACAGTTTGATTTCTCTTTGTCATATTCTCCATTAAGAAATGTGCCTCATTAAAATAAGCTTTCATATTCTCATCATTCTTTACTTTCTCATATAGAGTGTCATTCACCATGAGAGCAGGCTGGTTAATAGGTGTAATAGTAATATCTGAATTCTCTACTTCAATGAGTATATCAGGAGATACATAGTCATCATGAAACGTATTATACATATTACAAGGGAATGGATTACAAGAACGTATTTCACAGAATAAATGATCTATTTCTTCTTTATTTAATCCTGTTGTTTGTTTAATAAGTGAATAATTCTGAGTTAAGATGACATCTTGATAATCTCTAAATAGTGTATAGGTTTTAGTTTTATTATTATTTTTTAACTGAATAAGAATAGAATCAATCGCATCAGAGGCACCCACACCATTAGGTTCAAATGAACGTAATATATCTAAATGTGCATCAAGCATATCTTGATCGATATGAAGGTCACTCATATATTGATCAAGATTATAAGATAAGAATCCACTATCATCCAATGATTCAATCAGATATGTCATTACATCTTCATTATAAGGATGTGTATAGGCATATAACTGATAATAGAGATCATCTTTTAAAGAACGTTTATTAGAAATACTTTCAATAAACTGCTGATTATCATAATTCTTTGATGATTTTAATTCTAAAAAAGGATTTGTTTCTAGTATATCCTGTATTGCTTTGTTGATATCATCAATGTTGTCAGTCAAGAAATCTAAGGATTTTAATAGTTTTTGATTCAATTTTAAAGTTTGTTTCAATGTTTGAATATATTGCATTTTCTGCTTCATGTTCATCACCTCTTATCAATATATAGCAAAATTCGTGCCAATTAATGTTTAGGTATTTACTTGAATAGTATACCGAATAACTAATGTTGCGTACAAGTTTTATTTGTTTTATGATGAATAATGAGGTGATTTCATTGGAAGAAAAAATAATGTTGTTGATTAATGGGAAAATGGATCAAAATTCATATGATGAATGTCAATCCACCCAATTATCAAAAGAATTAAAACTAAGTAGAAATCAAGTGATAAGATTATTAAATGAACTTTTTAATGAGAAAAAACTTATTAAAATTAAAGCAAGTCCTATCTTATATCTTTCAAGAGCTTCTCTTGAAAGTAAATATAAGAAGAAACTTTCGTCAGATGAATACAAATCATTGGATGAATTGGAAGCTGAATTAAACAATCAGACAGAGTTAAAGAACTTTGAAAAGCTTATTGGGTCTAATGAAAGTATGTATCAGATTGTTGAGAAGATTAAGGCAACAGTAGCCTATCCACCAGTTGGATTACCAATGTTGCTTTATGGACCAACTGGTACAGGTAAATCATTTATGGCTAAACTTACGTATGAATATTGTGTAGATACAGGTTTAATTGATGCGTCTAAGAATTTTGTACAGGTAAACTGTTCAGAGTATGCCAATAACCCAGAACTACTCACAGCAAACCTATTTGGCTATAAGAAGGGTGCATTTACAGGTGCAGATAGTGATAACTTAGGTTTATTACATTTTGCAGATGGTGGTGTATTATTCCTAGATGAAGTGCATTGTTTAAATGCGGAATGCCAGGAAAAACTATTCCTTTATATGGACCAGGGAATCTATCACTTAGTAGGTGATAATAATAAGTGGTATAAATCAAAATGTAGAATTATATTTGCAACAACAGAAGTACCACAAAAAGCATTATTAAAAACATTCCTTAGACGTATTCCTGTTATTCTTACAATTCCATCTCTTGCCCAAAGAGGAGAAAATGAAAAGCTGGAACTCATGTATAACTTCTTAAAGAATGAAGAGAAACGTATCAACAAAACAATTCTTATTTCATCTAATGTCTATGAGTTGTTACTGAATCATACATTTGTAGGTAATATTGGTGAACTGACTAATACGATTCAGGCAAGTTGTGTGAGTGCATTATATAAAAGTAATTCAGATACGTTAGAAATTCATGCTTATGATTTACCTGACAGTATTAGAAATAGTATAGATGTCTCTTCTATGATTATGAAGAAGCATAAGCTTGTGTCTCTTAATACACTTCTTCCTGTATCAGATCAGGGTATCATTAAAGATTTTTATCAATCATTAATTAATATAAAGAGAGATACTTCATTTGCGATAAATGCACAGAATACTGTAGATAGATATTTTGAAAAATTAATCTTTAATGATAATCGTGCAGGTTCAATTGATTATCTTACTAACTATCTAGAAAAGATATTTAATAATATCACTGAACATTATGGCTTTAGGACTTCACATAATGAGTTGATAGCACTCGCTACATATATCTCAGAATTCTCTAAGAATACATATCTGACTAATAACTGGATCAATGAGAATTATGATGAAGTGAAGAACTTAAAGAAATATCTAAAACTTGAATTCCATCGTGAATATGAAATAGGACAGGATGTTTCTCATTACTTAAAGAATAATATGAATCAGGATATTGATGACTTTGTAGAATGTATTATCTGTATTTGTATGATTAAGTACTTTGTACATTCTGGTGAAGATCTCACAATTGCGATTATTATTGCGCATGGTTATTCAACTGCAAGTTCTATTGCGGAAGCATCCAATAGAATGTTGAATAGTTATATATTTGATGCAATAGATATGCCATTAGATGTGGATGTACAAGCTATTACAAGAAAGATTAATGATTATATTGCATATGTTGGTAATATCTCAAAGCTTTATTTATTAGTTGATATGGGTTCTCTTGAAGAAATATATCAAGGATTAGATACAAGTAATGCGGATATTGCCTTAGTAAACAATATTAATACTAAATGTGCGTTAGAAATAGGACAGGGAATTAAACTTAATAAAACAGTGACTGAAGTCATTGATTCTATTCTTAAGGAAAACATCTATAAAACACATGTAGAACTTAAGAAAAAGAAAGAACCTATTGTAATCTGTTCTTGTGCATCAGGATTAGGTGCAGCGCATAAGATCAAAGAAATTTTATTCAATTCTTTACCTGAAGATTCTAATCTAAAGATTATTACTTATGATTATCCTGCTTTAATACGTAAACAGGTTTATGATCAGTTAATGAATGATTATGAAGTTATATGTGTCATTGGGACACTTGATCCAAATATTGAATCTATGAAATATATAGGTATACAGGAATTGATTATTAATGAGGGTCAGAATGCGATAGAGATATACTTTGGAAAGTATATGAAAAAAGAACAGATGGAGATATTTGAAAAGAATATCTTACGTAATTTCACATTATCCAATGTCATGAATAACTTAACTATATTAAATCCGGATAAACTACTTGAACATGTTGCGAAAGCAATTGACCATCTACAGAATATCTTACATAAAAGATTTAAAAATAGAACATGCTTTGGGTTATATGTTCATATCTGCTGTCTTGTAGAAAGATTAGTTACAAGACAGGCTATTTCAAACTTTACTGATCAAGACTTTAAAGAAAAGCATCAAGAGTTTATAGATCAAGTAAATATCTCAATGAAAGAAGTTAAGACATACTACAACGTTGAGATTCCAGATGAAGAAGTAGAATATATATACAATTATATTATTAATGATTAGTGTGCTATTAATTGGCACACTTTTTGCTTGAGTATAAGTGGAAGTTAGTTGTACAGATTGAACGTATTGATCTCTAAACTGGCACGAAGCTTGCTTGGGTATAAGTGGAAGTTAGTTGTACAGATTGAACGTATTGATCTCTAAATTGGCACGAAGCTTGCTTGGGTATAAGTGGAAGTTAGTTGTACAGATTGAATGTATTGATCTATAAACTGGCACGAAGCTTGCTTGAGTATAAGTGGAAATCAGTTGTACAGATTAAGCGAAAGAATTTATAAACTGACATGAAGCTTGAACTTAAATGAAAAAGAAAGGAGTGTAGAGAATATGGCAAAAATCATACTTGCATCACATGGAGGATTATCTAAAGGAATGAAAGATTCAGTTTCTATGATTGTTGGAGATTTAGCTAAGGATATAGAAACATATAGCTTGCTTCCTGGACAAAATCCTGAAGACTTTTATCAAGAAGTTTTGAAAGAAGCAAAAGAGTGTGAAGAACAAATCTTAATCTTATGTGATATTAAAGGTGGAAGTGTTCACACAGCATTATCTAAACTTGCAGTATTAGATAATGTAATGGTCTTCTCAGGAATGAACATGGGACTAGTATTAGATGCAGTAATGAAAGGCTTGAATGGAAAACTTGAATTAGCAGAAGCGAACGATTTGATCGAAGCAGCTAAAGATGGAATGACTGTTATGAATGGAATGACAAGCGAAGATGATGAAGATTTCTAATAGGAGGAGAAGAAAATGATTAAATTATTAAGAGTGGATCACAGATTGTTACATGGTCAAGTTGCTTTTTCTTGGAAAAATGCAGTTGAAGCAGATTGTATCTTAATTGCGTGTGATGCAGTTATGAAAGATGATTTAAGAAAAACATCAATCAAGATGGCAAAGCCAAGTGGTGTGAAATTAGTTATTAAAAGTATGGATGATGCAGTAAAGGCAATCAATAGTGGTGTTACAGACAAATATAAATTATTGACTGTAGTTGAATCTATTAAGGATGCTGAAAGATTATGTAAAGAGTGTAACATCAAAAAATTAAATCTTGGTGGTACTAAGGCAACTGCTGAAACTCGTAATATTTCTAAAGCAATGAATATTACACCAGCAGAAGAAACAATTTTAAAAGGATTATGTGAAGCAGGTGTGGATGTAACAATTCAGATGGTTCCAGAAGATAATCCAGTAAATGTAGAAAAAGTTTTATAGGAGGAGAAATATGTTACTACAAGCAATTTTACTTGGCTTGGTAGCAATGCTTGGAAATGCTGAGTATTTGTTCGGTACAAGTTTGCTATCAAGACCATTGGTTATGGGTACTTTAACAGGTATTGTACTTGGTGATATTCAAACAGGTGTTACTCTAGGTGCAACATTAGAATTAGCATTTATGGGAGCTTTCTCAATCGGTGCTAGTATTCCACCTGAAATGATTTCAGGAACTGTATTAGGAACAGCTTTCACAATTACAACAGGAGCTGGACCAGAAACTGCATTAACTGTAGGTTTACCAGTTGCTTCACTAGTATTAATCGCAAAGAACGTTGGAATGGTATTCATCTTACCTCCATTTGTTCACAAAGCAGATAAATATGCAGCTGAAGGAAATATGGCTGGAGTTGCTAGAATGCACTTATTAGGTGGATTCTTCGGTGTTAACTTAATTATCGGTGTAATCGTGGCATGTGGTTACTATGCTGGTGGACCTGCTGTACAGGCTTTATTAAATGTCATTCCTACATGGATTTCAAATGGTTTACAAATCACAATGGGCTTATTACCTGCAATTGGGTTCGGTTTATTATTAATGATGATTATGGAAAAAGACGTTGCATGTTTCTTCTTCTTAGGATTCGCATTAAGCGTATACTTAAAGATTCCAGTAACAGCGATCGCAATCTTTGGAGTCATCATTGCTATCGTATTAACTCAGTTACGTAGTAATTCAGCTCAAACAGCTATAGAAGGAGGAGTGGATGAAGATGACGACTTCTAATAAATTAACTAAAAAAGAATTAAATCAAGTATTCTGGCGTTCATTCGGTTTGGAATGGTCTTGGAACTATGAAAGACAAATGAATATGTCATACTGCTATAGTATGTTACCAGTTATCAAAAAGTTATATCCAAATAAAGAAGACCAGGTTGCAGCTATGAAGCGTCACTTGGAATTCTTCAATACAACGCCACAATTGGCAACATTAATCTTAGGTATTAGTGCTGCTATGGAAGAAAGTAACGCAAATGATCCTGAATTTGATACAGAAAGTATCAACAGTGTAAAAGTTTCATTAATGGGACCTTTAGCTGGTATTGGTGATTCATTCATCTGGGGAACATTACGTATTATCGCTACTGGTGTGGGTCTATCATTAGCAAATCAAGGAAATATCTTAGGACCTATCTTATTTTTATTAATCTTCAACCTTCCAGCTCAGGGATTACGTTATTATTTAATGAATACTGGTTATAAATTAGGTAGTGGATTCTTGGCTAAGATCCAACAAAATGGATTAATGTCAAAACTTACTTATGCAGCAAGTGTTTTAGGATTGATGGTTGTTGGTGGTATGACTGCTGAAAACGTAGTAATCAGTTTCCCATTGAAGTTTGGTTCTGGTAATGAAGCAACTACGTTAAATGATGTATTCAATAATATCATGCCTGGTTTAATGCCATTATTATTCACATTACTAGTTTACTACTTATTGAAAAAGAAAAATGTTAAGACAACTACATTGTTATTAATCTGTGTTGTGATCGGATTGATCGGAGCATTCTTTGGTATCTTAGGTTGTTAATAAATTTAAAATAAATGGAGGAAAAGAAAATGGAAATGATTAAATTTAATGAACAGGAAAAAATCGATAGCGTAAATGGCGCATTAGCTCTACGCCCTCAGATCAACGAAATCGTTGATGAAATCTGCGAACGTGGATATTCAAACATCTGCTGGTTAGGTGTTGGTGGTACTTGGGCAAGTGCTATGCAGGCTACAGTACATATGAAAGAAATGAGTGCTATTGAAACTTGGGCAGAAAATGCTGCTGAATACTTAACCACAGGAAACAAACGTATTACTAAAGATACAGTTGTTATTATCTCTTCTGTAACTGGAAACACTAAAGAAGTAGTTGATGCTATCAAAAAGATCAAAGCTGAAGTTGGCTCTACAGTTATCTCATTTGTAGATGCTAAAGAAGCTATCTTATTAGATTTAGGAGACTACAAGATTTCTTACCCAGTTAACGAACAGTTAAAGTTCTTCATGGTTGCTGACCGTTTCATGTTCAACAATGGTGAATTAGAAGACTACGAAGATATGTATGCTGAATTTGACAAATACTTAGCAGAAGCTTTAGTAGAAGTTGAAAAGAAAGCTGAACCATTTGCTGTTGAATTCGCTAAAAAACACTGGAATGATGAAATGCACTACTTTGTAGGTGCTGGAAATCAATGGGGTGCTACTTACTCATATGCAATGTGCTATTGGGAAGAACAGTTATGGTTAAAAACTAAATCAATCACATCAAATGAATTCTTCCACGGTATGTTTGAAATCGTAACTAAAGAAACTCCAGTTACTATCTATATCGGTGAAGATGCTCAACGTCCATTATCTGAACGTGTAGCTAACTTTATTCCAAGAATTTGTGAAAACTACACAATCATCGACTCTAAAGATTACGAATTAAAGGGAATTAGTGAAAAATATCGTAAACACTTATCTCACCATGTAATGCATGCTGTAAACAACAGAATCGATGTTCATATGGAAATCGAAACTCGTCACCCTATGGAAATCCGTCGTTACTACAGAAGATTAGAATACTAAAATATAAGGGGTGGATTCATTCCACCTTTTATATATTAATAATTGGGGGTATATTATGAATAAATTAACAATGCTTGATTATGTTAAAGAAACACCAGACGTATTAAAAACAAATATTGAACAATATACTACACTAGTTGATCCATTGATGAAAGAAGTGCAACAAAAAGAAATAAAACGTATTTTACTTGTTGCTTCTGGATCAAGTCATAATGCTTGTTATTGTGCGAGAAGTTTTGTGGAAAAAGTAAGTGGTTTAGAAGTAAGAATCATTATGCCATATACATTTACGTATTATGAAAATGACATTAAAGAGAACGACTTAGTTCTAGTGGTTACACAGAGTGGGTTAAGTACAAATGCAATAGAAGCATTAAAAATTATCAAGAAAAAAGAATGTAGAGCTATTTGTTTAACAGGAAATAAAAACAGCGATGTAAAAGATGTTGCGGATGTTGTGATTGAATATGGTGTTGGTGAAGAATTAGTTGGCTATGTTACAAAGGGTGTTTCTTCACTTGCGTTATTCTTAGATTTATTCGCAATTGCGTATTCTGGAAAGATTGAGTATTTGGATGAATTAAAGAAAGCAGTTGATTTAAATGAAGAAATGATTGATCAGGCTACAAGCTTTATTCAGCAACATTATAAGAATTTCTCATCTATGTCCTGGGTTTACAGTTGTGGAGCGGGTGCTAATTATGGAACAGCACTTGAAAGTGCATTAAAAATGGGTGAAACTATTCATATTCCAAGTTGTTGCTATGAAATTGAAGAGTATATCCATGGACCAAACCTTCAATTAACGCCACAATACAATGTGATTTTCTTTGATGGGAACGATGGTGCAAGTCGACGTGTAGAACAAGTATATAAGGCTACACGAAAAGTCACAAATCGAGCTTATTTGATTTCAAACAACCCTCAATTATCGAGAGATGGTCATGTTTTAAGTTTGAGTGATACGGTATCAAGTGAATTAAGTCCACTTGTATATCTACCATTTGTACAATTATTAAGCTTTATTGTTTCAAATGACTTACACTCTATTTATCAACATCCATTATTAAAAGAATTTAAGGCTATCGCAGCTGCAAAAACGGAGAATTTTGTGAATTATGATGGAGACGATTAAAGCGATTATTTTTGATATGGATGGTGTCATCTTTGATAGTGAAACCATGTATATAAATGATTTGATAAGATTTTTTAAACAGCATGATATAGAAATACAAGTAAGTGATTGTATTCCTCTTATTGGTATTGATAGTAAATTATATTATGAACAAGCATACACAATGTGGAACAATAAAACAGATTTCATTACATTTAAAAATATGCTTCAAGAATATTTTCGTTCATTTGATTGTGATTATAAAGCAGTCGTTAGACCACAGATCTATTCTGTTTTAGAAAGCTTAAGTGAACGTTATAAAATTGCGTTAGCGTCCTCTTCAAGTTTAAATACTATTAATACTGCATTAGATCAAGTTGATTTAAGAAAGTATTTCACATTTATAGTAAGTGGTGAACAATTCAAAGAAAGTAAACCCAATCCAGAAATATATTTACATACAATCAAAGAATTGAATGTGAATAAAGATGAAGCTATTATTATTGAGGATTCACCTAAAGGAATATTAGCTGCAAATAGAGCTGGTATTAAGGTATTGGCTTTAAAAGATGATAAGTTTGGCTTAGATCAGAGTCAGGCAGATATAATTATTAATGAATTAAATGATATTATAAAGTTGATTGAGAAAGGGGCATAAAAGTATGAATGCTATGTTAATTGTCGCTATAGTGATTGCTGTTATTGGAATTATTCCAGTGATCATCAGAAAGAAACTTCTAAAAATCTATCTTACATTACTTCAAAACAATGATATTAAGGCAATAGAAGACTTAATAGCAACTAAACTAGCTAAGATATGTATTCCTTCATTTAATAGAGAATACTTACTTTTAAATGCTTATCTAAAACTAAATGATGATAAACAAATAGATACTCAAGTAAACAATATAATAGATCATGTTCCTATGAATTCTAAGCAGAAGTCTGTTCTTGCAAAATCAGTATTCTATATATATGTAGATAAGAAAAATGCACCTATGATTGATCGTTTGTTGGAAATGGTTAGCACGACAAATGATCATGCCCTATATAGACAGATGGATATGGTCAATGATACTTTAATTAGTGGTGGAATTAAGTATTTTGATGAATTAAAATCTGATCTAGAAAATACAGAATATACTAAAAACAATGCAGATACTCCCTATCTCGAATTCTTATTATCAGTTATCTACAAAAATATGGGTAATGAATCAAAAAGCAAGGAATATAGGAATAAAGCCTTAGAAGACAGTAAAGGAACTGTATATGAATCTTTAATTAAATCTCAAAATTAATAGGATGATTGAGAAAATCTCGCACTGAAAGACAACCTAATTAAATGGGTTGTCTTTTCGTGCGACAGGCAGTAGCTTATATGTTATGTCAACAGGGACATGACATTTTCTACTTATAAATGATTATTCAAGATAGGGCTCTATTAATTTAAAATGCGTCATGGGATGTAGAAATCCTGTAGGTGAAAGTCCTACATCGTGCGCACTAGTGCTATTCGAGAAATTTAATCTAATGCATCAACGTAAGGCGGTGTGTGAAGGAGATGCAGTATTCGAGAGCGGTCGAAACGAAGTGTGAATTGAAGGTGTGGCAGTAGAATGTGTGACGACATTGCGATAAATGTGGAAGTCTATTTACTGTGTTATCAATGAACTAGTCGATAACATAGGCCTTATATTGTGAAGTCAGTTGGCATGATATTAAGGAAATAGCGATGACCCTGTGAGACCTTATGACTACTTGGTGCATATCAAGGTACTTATCTATAAGTGTAATTCGAAGTGATAAGTACGTCATGAGTAGACAGACACTCTCATAGTAGTGAATGATATTGATGTAACATAACATAACATCAATGAGGGGAGTCATTTATTGGAATTATTATAGGAACTTATGGGATATCACAAATGGGCTTACGTTTATCGGTAGGATTATTGGAAGATTATAAAAATAAACATAAAATGATTATGCTTATAGGTGCTTTATCTTCAGGATGTGTTTCTTTATTTAGAATTATTTTCAATAATGGCATTGGTTTTTTGATTGAAAATCTTTTTCAGGACTTGCCAGGGCAATGGGCTTCTTCCAAGCGGTGTATGCTTTAGGAATGACTTTATTTCCTATGATTTGTGGAAATATTGTAAGTCATTTTTCAATGCTATATGCTTATTTGTTTTTAGCAGTGATTTGTTTAATTGCATCAAGTATTTCTTTTATATATTGTAAATCTCATTAACAAATAAAGCTCTTACAAAATTAATAATTTGTTAATGAAATTAAAAATGTATACAATACTCTTTTCGAAGAATCTAAAAAAGTATAAGCTACAGGTGTCTTAGGAAAGAGAGGACTAAATATTATGAGTATCAATGAAATTAACGCAGAAGCAAAAGAATCTTTAAGAAAGTATTTTAAAAATAGTCAAGATGTAAAACATGAAAATGAAGCAAGAAAAGAATTAACAAAAGAAGAAATCTTTGAATCCGTTGCAGGAGAAATCAAAGAATCAGAAATGAAATTAGAACAAAGATATCAAATGAGAAACACATTACAACAAGATGCAAAAGAAGCATTTGAAAAAGTATGTGGAAAGAAATCTGAAGCAAAAGAAGTAGAACATATGACATTAGAAGGAATGCAAAAAGAATTAAAAGAAAATACAAAACATCAAATGGAATATGTCAATTCATTAAAACAAAATACAATGAATGCAAGAGCATAGAACTTCGAAAGAAGTTCTTTTTTTTACACTTGCTTGATATTTTCTTAACATAAAAAGGAGTAGTATTTTGTTAAGAGGTGATCAAGATGAATGTTAAAAGAAATCAATTAATTGAAACAATTGTTTGGGTAGGAATACCAATGCTTTTTATGATTGTTGATTGGGTCTATAAACATGTATTTAATATAGAATATTTAGAGTTATCTATTCTTTTATTTGTAGTAGCAACAATCTATAAAACATATCAAAAATAAAAACAAATCGCTAATTACGATTTGTTTCAAACATTTCAAAACTAGATAATACAAATAAGAAGAATAAACCAGTGTGTATCCAAAAAATCGTATAATCTAAAATACCATGAATTAATAATACACCTATAAATCCCATAACAAGAGCAATATAAGAATAATGCTCTTTTACTTTATAAAGACGTTTACAGTTATCATAAATATAAGGAACAAGACATGCGAGTCCAATAATTCCAAATGAAAGTAAAGGATCTAAATAAACACTATGGGCATGTTGTGTTAAATGTCCATTATATTTATCTAAAATCATCATATAAGTAAATGGGCCTTGTCCTAGTAGTGGAGAAGCTTTGATACCTTGAATAGCACAACTCCAAATTTGAATTCTAACATCTAAATTTGAAATCAAATATTCTATTCTAGGGAATTTATCAGGATTTAAAACAAAGAAACCTGCAATTCCTAAACATCCAAGAGCTATCAAAACACATAATTTATAGTTTTTATTAAAAATAAGAAATAAACAAATAGCTCCTGCAATTGCTACATAACCAGCACGACATCCTGTCATATAAAGCATAAATAAGTTTAAAAAACCAACAATAACATAAAAAATACTTCTTTTTAGATTATTTTTAACAGTAAAGAATTTATATACAGTACATACAGCAATAAATTCAATCATCATCGCATAATAGTTGGCATTGTAGAAAACACTATTTAAACGATTTTCACGTCTTGCATAAACTTTAAAGGTGAAATGATCAACACCTAAACGATGATAAATTTGAAATTGCTCATAAATTCCATATATTGCCCAAAGAATAGATAACACAATCAACATATCAATAATAAATTCAAAGGTCGATTGATTAATATGTTTTCGATAATAAACCATTAAAATAATAACAATAAATATTCCTAGTGTTGCAAGTGCTCCTAAAATATTTTTATGAATAATGGAGATGCTTAAAGAGATTAAAACAAACAAATAGAGAAATTTAATTTGTGGTGTTTGTTTTAAGGCAATGATTGCTTTTTTTGATACTAACAAATAAATAAATTCAATCAATAAAATAGGTCCTAATATATAAAAAGGAAAAGTAAAACTAAAACATGTAAATATTAATAACAGTTGATCAAAAGTAAACTGTTCTTTTAAGTCTTTTAAATAGTTCATAGTCGCCTCCTGGAGATAATATATCATATTTATGATTATTTCAGTAGCCAAAATGAAGATGTATTGTTAAAATAGGGCACTAGAGGTAAGAAAAATATGAAACAATACTTTTATTTATTTAATTATCCACCAGAAGAATATGATTTATGTGCATTAGAATTTAAATATCTTTTTCATGAAGAATATCAACAATGTTTTATTACAAATAAAGATATTGATGTCAATATAAGTGTTTTTATGAAGGGAAAAATAGATATTTGGGCGATAAGTTCCAATTTTGATGACTTAAAAGAGGAAGTTAAACGCCAAAATCATAATTATCAAGATTTTAAAGTTATTTATTTAAAAAATCCTATTAGCCATCCAAATTATCAAGAAACACTTGATAAATGTAAAGATATTTCATGGTTTATAGCGGGCAGTGTGAATATGTCCAAACCAAAGCATACAATTGCTCTTACAAAAGTGAATGACTTATGGATTATCGGGTATTATCACCATGGTGTTCCATCATGGAAAAAATATGATGATAAACCAAATACTTTTTCAAATTCTTTAGATATTAGACTTGCAAGAACATTGATTAATATTGCTGGAGAAAATGATCAAACAAAAACAATGATAGATCCATGTTGTGGAATGGGTACAGTTGTTTTAGAAGGACTAGCTTTAGGGTATTCTATCAAAGGATTTGATATTTCAAGGGATATTTCATGGAAAGCAAGATGTAATTTAAATCATTTTGGTTTTGATGGTATGTTGATTACAAAAGATGATATTAATAAGCATCAAGGACATTATGATATTGCTATTATTGATATTCCTTATAATCTTTATACACCGATTACTTATAAAGAACAGTGTGATATTATTAATAGTGCTAGAAAATTATGTAATAAACTTGTTTTAGTAAGTTATGAACAAATGGATCAAGAAATCAAACAAGCAGGTTTTGAAATAAGAAATCGTATCTTAAGGAAGAAAACAGAATTTGTTAAATTTGGACGTTATATTTATGTGTGTTATTAAAAAATCATTGGATTATTTTCCAATGATTTTTTTGATCGTCTTTAAATCTTTATTTTCAATAAGTGCTTTAAATATATGATCATATTGTTGTAAAGTAAGATTTTCTAATAATTCGTTATCTTCTTGAGGAAATTTACTTTTAAAAAGCATTAATGTATCTTCTTTTTTACTTGCTAGTTTTCCTTCATCTTTTCCTTCTTCATGCATTCTTTGTCCTTCATGATAATGTTGAATTTTAACAAGTTGTCTTTTTTCTGCCGCTAAAACAAGCTCTTCATCTTCATTGAATTGTTCCATCTTATCTTTCATGATTGTTACCACCTCATTATCTAAAGATATTATATCATGGGTAAGTCCATGATATAAGATGTAGATTAAGATTTCTAATCTTGAAAAGTTTTCTAGTTTTTTTTCTTTTTCAATAACTTTAATAAATGGAAGTTGGACAAAATAGCTTGTTGCTAAATTAAACTTTCTCACATTTCCATATTCATTTCTAGGCACATAGCTGTCAATCAATACAAGATTATCTTTATCAATATCGTTAATAAAAGTAATCAAATTCACTTTATGAAGATGGTCACTGTATCTTTCATCTCCACGATTGACTTGATGATCGATCATTCTAGCTTCATAAGCTTGAAGACGATGATAGAGTTCTTTAGAGAATATACTGTTTTGCATTTCAATATCGACCAGTTCACCATCTTCTGTTATTACCTGAATATCTAAGATTATATCTTTATCACTTATATGATGAGGATTAAGCTCTGAATTTAAGACATTAATTTTCTTACATTTAATATCCATAACATCTTCGATGATAAGTTTTAATAAACGCCTACATTGTTCATCTTTCATATTTGATAATAAATACTTAAATACAAGATCATTTTTAAAATCGGTAATTCTTTTAGGTTTGATTTTTGTTTCCATAGTTTCTCCCCTTCATTATTTATATAGACAACAAAAATCATTTTTTCTTTTAAAAAATAAAAAAACGAAATAATTTTCTTATTTCGTTAAATCATATAAATAGCAAGGGCAATTAAAATACTTGCAAGAATATCTGTTAAATAGTGAACACCTGTAAGCAGTCTTGTACAAGTAATTGTAATAGCAAGTGCTGAGAGTAATAATCCCATATTTGGTCCTCGAGCAATAACGGTCAAAGCTATAGAAATAGCTAAACTCGTATGAATACTTGGGAAAGAATGACCTATTCTTTTTTTATCATCAATAGGTTTAAGGTCATACTTTTGAATAGGACGAGGTCTATCAATTAATATTCTAAGTAGAACAGTAATTAATAAAACGACAAATGGTTTAATAAATAAAAGATAAAAACCAGTTTGTGATTCTATCACTATTTTTAATAAAAAGAGTGAATAAAATATAGCGACCATCCAAGGACAAAATTTTGATGCAAAATAGGCACAAGATTTTATAAAAGGATGTTTATACATAAATTTATTGATACCTTCATAAAAAAACTTCATATTGACCCTCCAAAGTTTTGATATATCTATTATACTATAAAAGAGAAAAGATAGCATTAATAATCGAATTACGATATAATGGACATAATAAGAGGTGTAAAAGATGAATAGAAAATTAATGCCCTTTATGTTACTTCTTATCGAAGTTGTCATGTATTATTTTATATGTTTATACTTCCATATGGATTTAGATTTAATCATTGGATCAGGAATACTTTATTTCCTATTCTTATTTATATATGGACATTATTCATTAAATACATGCTTAATATGGGATGAAATTAAAGCGTTAGTTAAATCAAGTTTTTGTTTTTATATCGCATTACTTGTGTTGGTACCAAAATCAACAGGTTATGAAAGAAGAATGCATTTAACAATCATGGTAGCTTCAATGTTTATTATTTGTTTACTAGCTGATAGATATATTAGAATTGCTTTTAGAGAACAGTTTGCTAGAAAAACATTAGTTATTGGAACAGGATATGAAGCAGCAAGACTTGGTAAAATATCAAATAACAATCGTTTTGCTTTAACACAAGTAGAAGGTTATGTGGATGCGAATTGGACAGATCAGTTATTTGATTTTAAACAGGAAAATGTGATTAAAAATAGTTTTATTTATAGTTATGAAGAATTGGATGAGGCTATTAAAACTTTAAAAATTGAACAAATTATTGTGGCTTTACCAGAAGCAAGTGAAGAAGTAATTGATAAGGTGATGTCAGATATTTATGGAAAAGTTGAAAGTGTTAAGTATTTACCAGATGTTAATGGAACAATGACTTTTTCTTCTGAAGTTCAGGATTTTGATGGACAATTACTGATTGCAACAGCAAATAATGAAATGTCGGCTCTTGCTAATACTATGAAAAGATTTATTGATATTTGTGCAGGAATTGCTGGATGTTTAACGTTAATTCCTTTGATTGCTTTTGTAAAATATAAATATGTCAAAAGCGGAGATCATGATAGTATTATTTTTAGTCAAGATAGAATTGGTAAAAATGGGAAAATGATTAAAATCTATAAATTTAGATCAATGGTACCAAATGCTGAAAGAATTTTGGATGAATTGATGGAAAAAGATCCAAAAATCAAAGAAGAATATCTGACAAATAAAAAACTAGTCAATGATCCAAGAATTACACCAGTAGGAAAGTTTTTAAGAAAAACGTCATTAGATGAATGGCCACAATTTATTAATGTTTTATTAGGTGAAATGTCATTAATTGGTCCTAGACCTTATTTACCAAGAGAAAAGAAAGATATGGGTCAGTATTACAATTCTATTATTAAATGTAAACCAGGAGTTACAGGAATGTGGCAAGCAAATGGTAGAAGTGATGTTGAATTTAATTATCGTTGTAAATTAGATGATTATTATTATCATAATTGGTCTATTTGGTTAGACTTTACGATTATTTATAAAACGATTAAAGGCGTTGTTTATGGTAAGGGATCGTTATGATCTCTTTTTTTGTAAATGACGGGCATATTTTGCATCTAAGGTGAAAGTCTTTCGTGAGCATAGTTGCCGATGAATCATATAGCGGCTTGCAAGTTCCACACTGTGAGTTATGGAAGAGAGAAAGCAATAAAGTCCAAAAGAAAACCGTAGTCTTAATGTGTAAATCCAGTGGATAAACGAGGAAAGATGTACAACTCGTGAGATTTCACTAGCGACAAAGCAGTAACAACGAAGAGTAAGAAGTCAGGAAATGGCATAGTGGATATGGACAGTATACTGAAGTTCTGAATGATTAAATAGTGCAAAACAAATGCATGTTTCTAATACATGTTTGACATTACAAAGTAGATGAGGTGTATTTGCTCAAAATGTATATAAACCTAGAACCTGGTATTAGAAAACTAAGTATACCAACTATTACGGATACGATTATCCAACAAGTGACGGTAAAAAAATAGAACCAATATGTGAACACTGTTTTAGTGAGTATAGTTATGGTTTCAGACCAAGTCGAAGTTATGAAAAGGAAATGCTTAAATTTCTAGATTATTTAAATGAACAATTTTTTGATTCTAAAAAAATGATATATGTCTATGAAAATAACAAAATAGCTAAAGTATCCAACATAAAGCAAAAGATGCTTAATGTCACTTTAACTTAATAACATTGAGGAAGATTATGTGAAAAAGATAAACATACATACTATACTACAAGAGTTGAAAAAATTATTATAAATTTTGGTGGTAATTACCCGATATGCGAAATTTACATTGCATTGTAAATATAGAAACTTGTTTTGTTTTTTTATAAATGCTAACATGGGATTATAAAAAATATGAAATAATGTATATAAATTTTTTTAGAAATTGTATGTAATATAAAAATAAGCGAGAAGGAGAATAATTAATGAATTCAAACATAAAAATAGCATATATTGTTTTATGTCATAAAAATGCTGGTCAAATAAATAAAATGATAAAGAAGTTGGATTCAAAAAATTGTGATTTTTTTCTTCATATTGATAAAAAAAGTTCAATAGAAGAAGATATCATTAAAAATAATCATATTTTTGTTTTACCAAATGATAAAAGAATTGATGTCAAGTGGGGAGATATTTCCATGATTGATGCTACTGTTAATTTGATGGAGAGTGTGTTCACTTCAAAAATAAAATATGATTATATATGGTTAATAAGTGGACAAGATTTCCCACTTAAAAGTTCTCAAGAAATTATAAATTTTTATTATTAAAAATAAAGGGAAAAATTTTATAGAAATAAATAAATTTGAAAGGGAAAATACTATAAAAAAAAGATATGAATTGTATTTTCCAAATTGGATGAGAAGCAAAAATTTTTTTGTAAGATGTTTAAAGATGGGATACATAAACATTGCACTACATTTAGGAACTCTACTTGATAGAAAAAATATACTTAACGTTGATTTCTATTATGGAAGTCAATGGTGGACATTGACCTATGAATGTGCTAAAGAAATATATGATATATTATTAAAAGGTGAATATATAGACTATTATAAAGGCTCTTTGGTTCCAGATGAATCCATATTTCAAACGATTTATATGAATAGTAGATTTAAAGACAAATACTACGATAAATTAACATATGTTAATTGGAAAGGACAAATTAATCACCCTAAAACTTTTACAATAGAGGATTGTGACGAATTAGAAAAAGTTAATTATTTAATGGCAAGAAAATTTGATGAGGATTTTGATGATAAAATTATAAATAAATTATATGATGAACTATAAGCAGTAAAAGATAAAGCCTATTATGCGAAAAATAAGTAAAAATACGATTAAAGTCAATAATTAAACAGAATGTAGGTTCGAAAACATATAGAGAAATAAGTGATAATTTTACTTAAAAAAACGCATCCGCTAGATTTTGCACATTGATTTTTCAGCGGATATGTATTTTTTTGAGCAAGTGGTATTTAAATTTATACCAATTTCTTGCTCTTTTGAAAACACACCATTCAAACCCTGCAGTACAAATAATGTCTGTCATTTTTTGATAAGGCAAATATAGATTTTTTTGTTGTTGAGATGACATTTGAGTAATATAGTTTATGCTTTGCGACATTGCCAATGGCAAAATCAAAGTAAGAAACAAGATTGTTAATTGTATAAAGTCGTGATAAAGTTGTCGTAGAAGATGGCATCATGTTGAAAGGTAGTTGTGATAGATAAAAATATATGTAGAATAGGAGGTAATATTTTAAGAATTACTAGTTATAAAGATGAATATTATACTGAAGATTCGAAACTTGCAAATAATTTGTTATCTTATTGAAGATTAAAAATACTTTTTGGTATATATTTTTGTTATTTTAATATTGGCAATGACTTCTAGCTTAATAAATTCATTAAGTGACAAGGTACATTGCTAAAGAATGATAAAAAAATCACTATACCATAGTGTTTAATTTTGTTAATATTTATTTATAATATTTAATTGTTAAAGAAAGTGTGTTAATATTTATTGAATTAGAGGTAATAATGTCGTACTATTACCAATTAGATTTCCAAAGATTGTGAAGGAATATTCTTTTGCTTCTTTTGCATTAATAGCAATTTATTATTTAACAAAAAAGATGTTATAAATGAAATAAAATCTATGTAAATTACAAATTTATTTGCACTATTTGTAATTTATTAAATTTTGTTGTATAAAGAAAGGATGAAAAAATATTATGAATAATAAACAAGTTGATATATTATTGTCGGTATATAATCCAAATGAAGAATATTTGATAAAACAATTAATTTCTTTAAATAATCAAACATATCCTAATTTAAAACTATATATATTTGATGATTGTATAAAAAAAAGGTGTAATTTAGATTTATTTGAAAAATATATCACAAATTTTTCCTATGAGGTTTTGCCATATTGTGAAGAAAATTTAAATTACATGGGGGCTTTTGAAAAATTGGTGCAAAGATCAGATGGTGAATATATTGCTTTTTGTGATCAAGATGATATATGGATGGATGATAAAGTTGAAAAGTGTGTCGCATATATGAATGAAAAGAATATCGACTTAGTTGTTACGGATAAACAAATAATTGATGAAAATGACAACGTCACTTGCAGTAGCGTTAGAAAACATAGCAATAAAAACTATGATAATTGGAATACTTACGATGATATAACTAAATATAATATCTTTGTTACTTATGCAGTAGGAATGAGTATTATAATGAAAGCTAGCTTTGCAAAAAAGTCTTTACCATTTTCAAAATACACAGGTCATGATAAATGGGTATTGGCGTGTACTTCTACAGAAGGAAAAGTAGGGTACTTAAATTTACCTTTAGTTCAATATAGAAGACATGGGAAAAATGTTAGTGGTGTATTAGTTGGAATAGAGACAAAGGAAGATTATATCAATCAGAGAATAATGCCTGATTTAAAAATGATTGAAGATTTTAAACAAAAATATCCTAATCACAAAGATTTAAATGAAATTGAGAAATTTGCTAATGCTAGAAGAACAGGTAATATAAAAACCTTATTTAAATTGAGATATCTTGCACCTGACATTGCAAAATTTGATATTGTGACAGCTCTTTTACCCAAAAAGTTATTTTCATTTATGGTAAAAATTGCCCAAAAAATAAGTTAAAAGGATGAAAGAAACAGATATTGGAAAATGAAGAAATATTTGCTAGTATTATTGTAATGTGTTTTAAGAATAAAGAGTTACTTGAAAATATTGTTTGTTTAGTTTTGAATCAACTGTTCAAATCTTATGAATTATTATAAGTGATGATTGTATATCAAATTTAAATAGATTATTTTTTGGGACTGTTTCAAATAATTAGAACAAAAATAAATAGATCTTACAATCTATTATAAAAAATAGAAGCTCATTGATTATAGAATTAATAAATTTAATAGTATTTTTTCAAATATTGAGTATTTTGATGTGATAATAATGTTAATATATAATAGTATAAGAAAAATGGATAAAGAGGTGGAAAAATGCAAGTAATAAAATATATGTTTCAACCACATGGTGATGATAGAGGACAACTTGTTGCTCTAGAAGAATTTAAAGATATACCTTTTAAAATTAAGCGAGTGTACTATATGTATGATACAGGAGAAGGAGTCCGTAGAGGATATCATGCACATAAAAACTTAGAACAAATTTTAATTTGTATACATGGAACTTGTAAAATATTATTAGATAATGGTAAGGAAAAAAAAGTTGTACCATTAGAAAAACCATATGAAGGATTGTATGTGGCTAATAATATGTGGAGAGAAATGTTTGATTTTTCTCCTGATGCAGTATTGCTAGTATTGGCTTCAGAAGCATATGATGAAAGTGATTATATTAGAAACTATGATGATTTTTTAGAATTTATTAAGGAGAGTGAATAGAATGAAAATACCTTTTGCAACATTTAAACCAATGCATGATGAAATAAGAAAAGATTTAGATCAAGCATATAATAAAGTAATTGATAGTAATTATTTTATCCAAGGAAAAGAATGCGAATTATTTGAAAAAGAGTTTGCAGATTATTGTAATGCTAAATATTGTGTAGGTGTAGCAACTGGATTAGATGCATTATATTTAATTTTAAGAGCGATGAATATAGGTAATGGAGATGAAGTAATCGTTCCATCAAATACATATATTGCAACAGCTTTAGCTGTTTCATATTGTGGAGCAACACCTATATTTGTAGAACCAAAATTAGAAACTTATAATATTAATCCAGCTTTAATAGAAGAAAAAATAACAGATCAAACAAAAGCAATTATAGCTGTTCACTTGCAAGGAAGACCTGCAGATATGGATGCAGTTAATGAAATTGCTAAAAAACACAATTTATATGTTATTGAAGATGCAGCTCAAGCACATGGAACAGAATATAAAGGTCAAAAAGTAGGTACTTTATCAGATGCAGCAGGGTTTAGTTTTTATCCAGGTAAGAACCTAGGCGCTTTAGGTGATGGAGGAGCAGTTGTTACAAACAATAAAGAAATTGCTGATAAAGTTAGAGCTTTAGGTAATTATGGTTCAGATTACAAATATCATCATATTTATAAAGGAACTAATAGTCGTTTAGATGAAATTCAATCAGCATTTTTACGTTGTAAATTACCACATTTAGATAAATGGAATGAATATAGAAGAAATGTAGCAAATAAATATTTTGAAGGAATAAAAAATCCATTAATTAAATTACCATTAAAAGATAGTGAAGATTATAGACATATTTATCATGTATTTGTCATTAGATGTGCTAAAAGAGATGAATTAGAAAAATATTTAAATGAAAATGGGATTGGGACTGTAAAACACTATCCTATACCAATGCATTTACAAGAAGCATATAAAGATTTAAATATCAAAGAAGGAAGTTTACCAATTGCAGAAGAAATTAGTAAAACTGTTTTAAGTATTCCAATGTACTATGGAATGACAGATGAAGAAGTGAATTATGTTATTGATAAACTAAATGCGTTTAAATAATGAGAGGATAATTATGATTACATTAAGAAAACTTCAATTAAAAGATGTTCCATTAATGCTAGAATGGATGCATGATGAAGAAGCAAAACATATTTTTCAAAATAATTTTGCTGAAATAGATGATGTTGCAGCAAAAAAGTTCGTAGAAAATTCTTTTAGAGAAGATCAGCAACATTTTGCAATTGTTGATGATCAAGATGATGAATATTTAGGTACAATTTCTCTAAAAAATATTGATTTAAAAAATAAAAATGCTGAATATGCAATTAGCACAAGAAAAAAAGCAAGAGGAACAGGTGCCAATCAAAAAGCAACGGAATCATTATTAAAATATGGTTTTGATAAGTTACAATTGCATAGAATTTATTTAAATGTATTATCATCTAATAAAAGAGCAATTTCTTTTTATAAAAAATGCGGATTTATTTATGAAGGAAAATTTAAAGATCATTTATTTATTGATGATAGATATCAAGATTTAGAATGGTATGCTATATGTAAAAAATAAGAGTATGATATGTATGAAAAAGTTGATTCATAATGTCTATGCATATCTAAAAGAAGAAAATATATAATAAAGTATTGAAATTATTAAAAAATTAAGATTGTTCAAATATTATATTGTATGTTTATGATGATTGTGTAATTGAAAAATAAGTATAGATATCATAAAAATATATTACTCATATTGATTTGTGCAGGTGTTGAAGGAGATTTTTTGTTAGCTTATTAAAGAAAATAGCATAAAAATACACAAGCAGTGAAATAAAAATAAGGGATTATTTGCTTTCACTGCTTTCTTTATATATAATTGCTTTGAAAAAAGGAGAGTTTAAATGGTTAAATCAATAATATCGAAATATAAAAATGTTCCTGTTGAAGTGAAAGCTTCTATTTATTATACAATTTGTAGTATTGTACAAAAGTGTATTGTTTTAATAACGTTACCCATTTTTACAAGATTAATGACAACTCAGCAATATGGGCAATATAGTATCTATCAATCATGGATGAATATCGTAGCTATTTTTGCTACTTTGAACTTACAATATGGGTCATTTGATACAGCTATGATTAAATTTGAAAATGATCGAGATAGATACATATCTTCTATCCAAGGGATTGTTTCAGTTTTAACATTAATAACTTTAATTATATACATCATAGCTCCAGTATTTTGGAATGATTTATTGGAATTACCATCAATACTTGTTCTTGCAATGATTGTTGAAATATTGATGAGTACAGTCTTAACTTTTTGGACAAATAAACAACGTTTTATATATAAATATAAACCAATGATTATTGTAACTCTTATCATATCAGTCGCATCTCCTTTAATAGGGTTGGTTGGTGTATTTTTATTTGAAGAAAAGGGAATAGCACGTATTTTAGGAAATACTGCAGTATATCTATGTATTGGTTTAATTATATACATTTATCAATTATATAAAGGGAAGGCTTTATATGATAAAAAATATTGGACATATGCTTTAAAATTTAATATACCTCTTATACCATATTATTTATCACAAATGATATTTAATCAATCTGATCGAATAATGATTAGTAGAATGTCTGGCCAAACAAATGCAGCATTATATAGTGTTGCTTATCAATTCGCGGTTGTCTTAGTTTTTGTTATTAACTCTATCAATAGTTCATTTGTTCCTTGGACATACAGAAGTATTAAAGATAAAAAATATAATATGATAAAAAAAGTAACAAATATTATTATAATATTTATTGCTACAATGTTGATTGTACTTATTTTATTTGGTCCTGAAGCTATTGCTATCTTAGGGGGAAGTAAATATAAAGATGCTATTTGGGTCGTTCCTCCAGTAGCAGGAAGTTTATTATTCTTATTTTTATCACAATTATGTATAAATGTAATGTTCTATTTTG
This sequence comes from Faecalibacillus sp. MSK20_93, assembly GCF_020589945.1. NCBI lineage: Bacteria > Bacillati > Bacillota > Erysipelotrichia > Erysipelotrichales > Coprobacillaceae > Faecalibacillus > Faecalibacillus sp. MSK20_93. The sequence continues at coordinate 45,564 of NZ_JAJDKA010000016.1, forward strand.
AAGAAAATAGTTATCTTGTTAAAGGATCTATATTAAGTGCTGTTTTAAATATTGTTTTGAATTTCTTACTTATTCCTGTTTTTGGATACGTTGTAGCTGGGTATACAACTTTATTTTCCTATATTGTTTTTTGGTTGAGTAATCTATATTATATGAATAAATCATGTAAAGATAAAATAGAAGATTATAGATATGATACATTGTTTGATTGGAAAAAAATATTTATTATTGCTACTGCTTTCACGATTTTAATTATTTTATTGACATTTACATATTATACAATTTGGTTAAGAATTATATTTGTAGGTATAATAGGAATTATTGTTTTATTAAATAGAAATAAAATAATAGAATATTTTAAATTAATAAAAGGATAAGATGAATATGGATAAGACAAAGTTAACGTATAAAGTTGCTAGAAAAATATATGATTCATACCGCTTTTTAGTAGCCGATTTTAAAATAAAAAATTTAAAAAAAGTAACAAACACTAAAAAAAAGATAGTATTTATTTCACAAATGTCTAATTTGTGGATCAATGTAGATGATTTATATAATCAATTATCTAATGATGATCAGTTTGAAACATATGTTTTAATGATTCCAGAGTTTGATTATTCAAAAAAAGAATTTGATATCCAAACAATGAATACAAAGATTTATGATTTTCATAAAAATCATAATCATCAAAATACAATTAAAGCTTTTGATCAAGGAAAATGGTTTGATTTAAAAAATATTAATCCAGACTATGTTTTTTATGAAAGACCTTATAGTTCTTACTTACCAATGGAATATAAAATATCTACAGTTTCAAAATATACAAAAACATGTTATTTACCTTATGGATATGAAATGATGAACTATATTTTTGATACTTCACTTAATGTGGATTTCTTTAGATATTTGCATATCTTTTTTGCGGATAGTTATGTTACAGAATCTTTTAATAAAAAAAGAGCACCTTTATCTCATCGATTAGGATTAAGAAAAACGATATTAACAGGACATCCTATATTTAATGCTTTTAATAAAGCACAAAGTGAAGATAATCTATTTTGGGATAATGATGATCAACATTTTAAGATTATATGGGCTCCTAGATGGACAATAGATACGCAATTGGGAGGAAGTAATTTTTTAACTTATAAAGATAATATAGTTGATTATGTTGAAAAAGATAAGAAAAGAAGTCTTGTTTTTAGACCTCATCCACTTACATTTAAAAATTTTATATCTTTAGGTTTGATTACATCCGATGAAGTAGATGAATATTTAAGTAAGTTCCAAAATAATGAACAGTTATATTATGATCAAACATCAGAATATTTTACAACATTTTGGCATTCAGATGTTTTTGTAGGAGATATTTCATCAATTATACCTTGTTATTTTTTAACGGGTAAACCTATTATTTATTGTCATACTGATGCTGTGGATGATAATGATATTATGAAAAAAATATTTAGTGTATCTTATAATGCTTATAGTTTTGAAGATGTAGAAAAAATTCTTTTAGACTTACAAAATGGAATAGATCCATTAAAAGAAAAAAGATTAAAATTAAAAGATGAATTATTTGAAGATAAATATGTAAAATATGTAACTCAAAATATAATTAAAGTTTTAAAAGATAATTAAGAAAGGAAAAATACATGAATATAGAAGCAACAATCATCGTAATGGTCTATAAAAATTTAGATCAAGTAAGACAAACATTAGATTCTATAAAAAAGCAAACATATTCAAATTATGAAGTTATTGTAAGTGATGATGGTTCACCTAATTATACGCAAGAAGACTTTGATAAAATCACTGAACAGTATAAAAATGAATTTACGTACTTTAAACTTATAAATAACGGAATTAATAGAGGAACTGTCAAACATTTTAACAGTTTGATTAAACAGGCAAAAGGAACAATCATTTGTCCTTTATCAAGTGGAGATCAATTTTATAATGAAAATTCTCTACAAGAAATTATGAATGCTTTTGATCAAGAAGATAAACTTATATATACTTCGAAAAGAATGATCAAAAAAGAAAATAATATAGAATATTATCCAAGTTTATATCAAGTTTCTTTATTAGATCAATCAAATCATTTTTTTGAATATATTATGAAATACGGTAATTTTGTATCGGGGGCTTCTACTTATTATAAAAAAGAAATTTTTGATAAATATGGATTGTTTGATGAAAAATATAAGTTATTAGAAGATTATCCATTCTATGTTAATCTTGCATTTAATAACGAAAAAATTGGATATATTGATTATCCAACAATTCAATATGAATTAGGAGGTATTTCTACAGCAAGTAATAGAAATCCTTTATTAGATCAAGATTATGTAACTTTATTTAAAGATGTTTTATCTCAAAAAGATATACATTTATCACATATGACAAAAAGAGCTTTAAACTATAGAATAGATAAAATTACAAAAAAATATAATTCTTTTTTAGTTCAACTATTGTATATAGATGTTGTTATAATGCTTTGTTTAAATAAAGCAGGAATTATTAAGGGGTAAATGGGGAAAATTATGAGTAAATTAAAAAAACAATTTATATCTAATATACCATATTATGTATTATTCTTTATTTTATTATTTATACATATTCAATTGAATGTAAGTACAGGTGATGATGTAAATTTTGCAATTCGAGCAAAATCAATGACTTTTACAGATTTTAATATATATAAATACTATAATTGGTCTTCTAGGCAATTGATAGAAAGTGTACTTTATTTTATTTCAGTTCATAGTCATGTTTGGATGCTTTTAAACTCATTAGTTATTACAATTATAGCTAAATTAATAGAAGCAATATTTTGTAATCATACAATAAAAATGAAAATACTTTGTTGTATTGGAACACTTATCTATCCCTTGATTGATATGTCTTCTGCTGGTTGGATGGCCACAACAATTAATTATTATTGGCCATTAGGCGCTATTTTAATAAATTTATATTATTTAAAAAAAGCAAATAATCTTATTAAATTGAAATGGTATGAATATATTATTAGTTCTATAGCCTTATTATTTGCCGCAAATCAAGAACAAGGTTTTGCAATTTTGTTAGGAACTTATTTCTTCTATATAATTTACTGCTTTATCAATAAAAGGAAAATTAGTTTTTTTGTAATTTTAAATATTGTTTTAATCATTGCATCAGGAACATATATCTTTACGTGTCCTGGAAATTGGGTGAGAAAGAAACAAGAAGTTAAAAATTGGTTCCCAGATTTTGGAACATTATCCTTTTTTAGAAAAATTGAAATAGGAATTTCTTCAACTGTTTATCCTATTTTATTTAAAAATAATGTACCAATGTTATTTTTATCATCAACACTTTTAATAATTATTAATACTTTTAAAAATAGTTTAGTGAAAGCAAGTACAATGATTATTTTTGTAATGACATTAGTTTTTGGTGTTTTAGGAAAATATTTAGTAGACTTATATCCAAATATTTCTTTTCTATATTCTATATTAGGGAAATACGGTATTTTAAGTTTAAGTAATTTAAAATCATTTTTTCCATATATTATGTTTTTAATAGAATTTATTACATTATTAATCATCATATTATTTTTAATTAAAGATAATAGAAAAAATATAGATATTTTTATTATCTTATTAATTGGCTTTGGATCAAGATTTATGCTTTGCTTTTCGCCAACTGTTTGGGTTTCCGGAAATAGAACCGCTCTATTTTTCTATTTTTCAATGATTATAGCAAGCTGTTTATTAATTTCTAGATATCATCATAGAATAAAAAATTTAGATTATTTTATGGCTATATTTGGAGTTTTTGCTTTTTGTAATATTATTAATTGTTTAGTTTAATAAAGCTAGAAGTAATTTGAGAATATCAAATTATTTCTAGCTTTTATTTATTAGTTATATTGTTTAGAGTTTTTTTGATGATAAAATGAATACAAGGGAGGTTTGAGCAATGAAAGGTTATTTGAAGAAAGGAATAGCATGTTTCATTTTTCTATTTTCAATTTCAATGAGTCTATCATTTGTTTCGGCATTAGAGAGAAATGATGAAGTAAAGATGAATGATGTTGTTGAAGTAAAAAATGGACTTTATAAAGAAAACGGGAAAGTTTATTTTTATGAAAATGATGTAGCAATTACAAGTATTGTTAATGATAATGGAACTTTTTACTATGTAAATGCAGATGGAAATGTTAAAACAGGATGGGTAAATGATCAAAATCACTGGTATTTTGTAAATAATGATGCTACTTGTAAACAAGGATGGTATAAATATTACGGTAAATGGTATTATCTAGATGCTAATGATGAAACATATCCATCATCAGCAATAACAAATCAAGTAAAAGAAATTGATGGAATCAAATATCATTTTGATGAAAATGGTGCTATTAAAACAGGTTGGATAAATGATGATAATCATTGGTATTTCTATGATGGAAATGCAAGTTTAGTAAGTGGATGGTATAAATACTATGGTAAATGGTATTATTTAGATGTTAATGATGAAACATATCCATCATCAGCAATAACAAATCAAGTAAAAGAAATTGATGGAATCAAATATCATTTTGATGAAAATGGTGCTATTAAAACAGGTTGGATAAATGATGATAATCATTGGTATTTCTATGATGGAAATGCAAGTTTAGTAAGTGGATGGTATAAATACTATGGTAAATG
>NZ_JAJDKA010000159.1:0-578 GCF_020589945.1 Faecalibacillus sp. MSK20_93
GAATTTTCAAATTAGTCTTTGCAAATAACCTTTGAACCTTCACCGTCAATTACAATTCCTTGACGGTTGTTAATTGGGCATAGATTCAAATCCAAAAACTCAGTCATTATTTTCTCGGTAACTTTCTTAAATGGTGCTGTAAGATAATGCGGAAGAACATAGAAATCAATCAAATCAAGCCCTGCATCATCTTCTTGTGAGTAGTCCTTCGGCTTTTCATCCATTTGCTGGATATATTGGATGCTTGGAGCGCATATAATTGCGCCTGCCGACTCGCCGATCATCAATTTTCCATTTGCCAATTCCTTTTTCAGCAGCCCATCAGTTCCCGTTTTACGGAGCCAGTCCATAAGAAAAAAAGAATTTCCGCCGGTAAAATATATCACATCTGAATCTTCAAAAACAGACTGTATCGTTGAATAAGCCTCCGTTGAAATATCAATTTCAGTTACGATTGCTCCCAACTTTTTGAATAATTTTCGAGCCGAGCCGACATAACCGGTGTAGCCTTCACGCAGCGAAGCTGTTGGAATAAATGCGACTTTCTTATTTTCAATTTCTTCCTTTATCAGACTTCC
>NZ_JAJDKA010000160.1:0-577 GCF_020589945.1 Faecalibacillus sp. MSK20_93
TATCCGTGTTCTTGCAGGTTGTTGGCAGACAAGCCAGAATAAGCGGAAGTCTGCCATTTGACAGCTTCGGCGGAGAGCGTGATTTTTCTTTCCTCATACCGTTACCGCCTTATGATTTCTTCATTTTACGGCGTTTGTAAAGATATGTTCCAACCAGTCCACCAGCAGACGCAAGCAACATCACGACAAATGCCATTACATTTGTACTGTCGCCCGTTTTGGGACTGTCGCTAGGTCTGTTAGGCTTTTCTGGTGTCGGTGGTGTTTCGGGTTTTTCTGGTTCTTCTGGCTTTTCCTTAAAAGTAATCGTCTGTTCCTTGTCCTCAATATCCTTATGCTCGGTAACTTTCTTCGGCTCGTCTGGATTGCTTAAATCGTACAATTCTTCAAAAGTTACAAGCTGTTTGCCGTCAAGAGAAGTAGCGTCAAAGGTAAAAGCAACTTCCACTTTCATAGTTTCGCTGTCAGCAGTAAAAGTGTAATCACTTTCCACACGTTTTCCAGTGATAAGAAGCTCTGCATTTTCTTCTTTCAACATCTGCCAGCCCACAAGTTTGTACTGTGTACCGACTTCTAA
>NZ_JAJDKA010000161.1:0-537 GCF_020589945.1 Faecalibacillus sp. MSK20_93
TTTTAAATATTTTCAAACTTTTTCATAAAATCACTTGAATTTTATATAGTTAGCTTTCTATCAAATGAAAAAAGGGAGAAATTTCTCCCCTTCATTTTCTGTCTAATCTGTTTCAGATGTCTGATTTGAATATATATTTTTAAACCAGCAACTCCAAAAAGAATAAGAAGTGAAGCTAAAACCGAACAGACATTATTTGTCATTCTTTTCTCCATATTTTCTTTTTGCATAGAAACATACGATCAAACCTAAAGCAAACATTCCCATTGCAACATAGAAACTGATATTACTATCATCACCTGTTTTTACAACAACAGGTTTTGCTTCATCTTTCATAACCACTTTTTGAACTTCTCCTGTATCAGAGATTGTAAATTCAATATCACTTGCAACATTGTAACCTGCAGGTGCTAAATCTTCATGAAGCACATAAGTTTTTGAAACAGTTAATCCCTCGATTCGATGTGGTTCTTTTCCAGAAGTCCATGATTCAACTACTTCACCTGTTTCCTTGTCTTTTAAGGTAAGTTTAGCTCC
>NZ_JAJDKA010000162.1:0-523 GCF_020589945.1 Faecalibacillus sp. MSK20_93
ATGCCGGCTTAGCTCAATTGGTAGAGCAACTGACTTGTAATCAGTAGGTTGAGGGTTCAAGTCCTTTAGCCGGCACCATGATGGAGAGGTAGCGAAGTGGCTAAACGCGGCTGACTGTAACTCAGTTCCTTTTGGTTCGGTGGTTCGAATCCACTCCTCTCCACCATCTATCTAATGAATGGGGTATAGCCAAGCGGTAAGGCAACAGACTTTGACTCTGTCATTGCGCTGGTTCGAATCCAGCTACCCCAGCCATAAGGTATGACCCGCTAGCTCAGTTGGTAGAGCATCTGACTTTTAATCAGAGGGTCAGGCGTTCGAGTCGCCTGCGGGTCACCATTTAACTGAATAAGCCCAGGTGGCGAAATTGGTAGACGCACAGGACTTAAAATCCTGCGGACCTTAAAATCCGTGCCGGTTCGACTCCGGCCCTGGGCACCATTCAATGCGGGTGTAGTTCAATGGTAGAACTTCAGCCTTCCAAGCTGACTACGTGGGTTCGATTCCCATCACCCGCTCCATT
>NZ_JAJDKA010000163.1:0-496 GCF_020589945.1 Faecalibacillus sp. MSK20_93
CAATGATTTCTTTTTCATGGGTCGTGTGCTGGTCGATAGCCGTAAAATTCTTATATACCCCAAAACTCACGCTTGCGATAAGCACCGCCCACAACGCAATCACGGTTTTCTTATGTGTGCCTACCTTGACAGTACGCACCTTTTTTTCTTTTGGTTCTTTGATAGTTTCTGTCTGTTTCTTATTCTTCTTAAACATATTTTTCAAGTCCTTTCTATTGTTTTACTCGTCCTGCACCGATTAAGTGCTGTTGCCAGTAACTACTACTTAGGTCTGCATATCCTATCGGGTCACCTGCATGGTACATCTGGTTATTTCCTACATAAATGCCGACGTGGGTTACATACGAACCAGCGTTATAGGTAGAATGGAAAAACACCAAGTCCCCAGCCTTTGCCTGCGAGAGTGGAAGATGTTGGGTTGCGTCATACTGGGCTTGTGCTGTTCTCGGTAAGGAGATACCAGCTTTTCCATAGCACCATTGCACAAGTCCGCTAC
>NZ_JAJDKA010000164.1:0-461 GCF_020589945.1 Faecalibacillus sp. MSK20_93
CAGTATGTGGCATTGATATTCGTGTCCTTGATGATGAGCTGGCAGAAGCCTTGAAGAAACTTCCAGAAAGAAAGAGAAATACTTTGTTAATGTATTACTTCTTGGAAATGACAGAAAGTGAAATTGCCAACTTGCAAAAGATTACGCAAAGCGGTGTATTTAAAAACCGACATCATGCTTTGGAAACCATGAAAAAAATACTAAAGGAGAAGCAGTAAAATGAAGCAAACATTTAAGAAGCCGTCCTACTATTTGCTTTCACAAGCAATGGACGGGGACGAAAAAGCGATTGAAAAGATACTGGCATTTTATGACCCGTACATATCAAAGTGCTGTCTGCGTCCACTCTATGATGAATACGGCAATGTCTATATTGTTGTAGATATGGAGCTAAAAGGACTTATCCGAGAAGCACTTATCAAAATGATTTTAGGGTTTGATATTGCCTTAGAAATCGAAGA
>NZ_JAJDKA010000165.1:0-427 GCF_020589945.1 Faecalibacillus sp. MSK20_93
TCAAGTTTGTTTTTTAAATCTTTTTTTCTTTCAGATTTCTGATACGCTTTTTCTTTTTTATGCCATAAAGTTCATATACTTTTTCAAGCAACTTTTTATTCCTGTTTGAATAGAAACCATAGTATCTGATCATTTTAAAGTTTTCATCAGGACAGTGAAGGATAAGATTGTTTATAAAGTTTTCAGCGCTTTCATATATTTCGATATATTTTTCATCCTCATGACGGTTGTACCACCATCTGATCATCTTTTTGTCATCTTCATATTTGATGATGCGGTTTTCAGCCATGGGAGGTCTGGAAGTGTATCTGGTAATGTAGTTGACGCAATCATCAACGTTATTGTCGTCATTGTCTTTTTCTTTCTTTTTAGCGTAGACATAAAAGCCGTTTACAAGTTCTTTATAGAAACGTTGTTTGAGATAATT
>NZ_JAJDKA010000166.1:0-425 GCF_020589945.1 Faecalibacillus sp. MSK20_93
GGAGCAATCGCCAAAGCAAAAGAATTGGCATCACAAATCGAAAACAGCTTCATTCCAGGACAGTTTGAAAATCCAGCGAATCCAACAGCACACTATAAAACAACAGGACCAGAAATCTATGAACAAACAGAAGGAAAAGTAGATATCTTTGTAGCCGGAGTAGGAACAGGAGGAACAATTTCAGGGATAGGGAAATACTTGAAAGAAAAGAATCCAGAAGTAAAAGTAGTGGCAGTAGAACCAGCAAGCTCACCAGTATTATCAACAGGAAAAGGTGGAGCACATAAGATCCAAGGAATCGGGGCAGGATTTGTACCAGAAACATTGGATACAAAGATTTATGATGAAATCATTACAGTAGAAAATGAAGATGCATTTGCGACAGGGAAAGAAATGGCAAAGACAGAAGGAATCTTAGTAGGGAT
>NZ_JAJDKA010000167.1:0-424 GCF_020589945.1 Faecalibacillus sp. MSK20_93
CTTTTCAAGATTGATATGGAAACACAGAAAGACAATCCGCAGGGAAACGCTTCTCTAGCAGGTGCGGAATTTACATGGAAGTATTATGCTAGCTTCTACAATAAAGACAATCTCCCTGCCAAAGCTACTCGTACATGGGTTACAAAGACAATCGCTGAAACAGACAGCGACGGGACAGCTCATTACATCACAAAATTAGCGGACGCATACAAGGTATCTGGCGACAGTTTCTATATGCAGGACGGAAAAGCCGTTCTTCCTTTAGGAACACTAACCGTAGAAGAAACAAAAGCTCCAAACGGTTACTTGTTAGACGGTGCATATATGCAGGCTGGCGATAAGTCCGAACAGATTAAGGGCTTATATGTAACACAGATTACCGAGGACGGCGACCTTGCCGTATTATCTGGAAGTAACCAGTTTT
>NZ_JAJDKA010000168.1:0-415 GCF_020589945.1 Faecalibacillus sp. MSK20_93
AAAGGCTGGCAGATGTTAAAGGAAGAAAACGCCGAGCTTATCATTGACGGGAAACGTGTGGAAAATGACTATACCTTTGTCGCTGATGATGAAGAAATGAAAGTGGAAATTTTCTATACATTCAATGCGTCTTCTTTAGGTGGCAAAAACCTTGTTACCTTTGAAGAATTGTATGATTTAAGCAATCCAGACGAACCCGTGAAAGTTGCGGAACATAAGGACATTGAGGACGACGGGCAAACGGTACTTATCACAGAGCGTATCATCAAAATTCATACGTCTGCTATGGATAAGGACGGCAACAAAGAGCTTGAAGCTGGAAAAGACGTTACAATCATTGATACCGTAACCTTAGAGGGCTTAGAAGTCGGTACACAGTACAAACTTGTGGGCTGGCAGATGTTGAAAGAAGAAA
>NZ_JAJDKA010000017.1:0-47910 GCF_020589945.1 Faecalibacillus sp. MSK20_93
ACTGAAAATCCTCGTGTCGGTGGTTCGATTCCGCCCGGAACCACCATTTTTTTATCTTTAAAGGAGAAAAGTTATGTTTAAATATAAAGATTTAAGAATGGTCGTTATTTCAATTATTTTGGTTATTTTATGTGCGTTTAGTGGAATTTATTTTCGTTATGATCGAATGAAATTAGTGGTTGTTTTATTACTAGCGTTAGGGGTACTTCCTACTTTATTAATACGTTTTAACGCTTCTGTTTTTGAAGATGGTTTATTAGTATATTTCTTTAAGGGAATCGGTTTTATGCCTCAAATGATTGAATTTAAGGATTTAACAGCATATTCACTTAATTCAAAACATCGAATTGAATTACAATTTAATAATCATACAAAAAATATTTATTTAGTAAACGCTACATCATTTTATGAAGAATTAGATAAAAAATTTAATCAATATAAAAATGGACAAGAGATTTAATCTCCTGTCCATTTTTTTGTTTATTAATAGATTCCTTGAGAAATCATAGCTTCTACTACTTTTTCAAAACCAGCAATATTAGCACCTTTGATTAAGTCAAATCCTAATCCATATTTTTCGGCAGCAGCAACAGAGTTGTTGAAAATTGATTTCATGATATTATGCAATTTTTCATCAACTTCTTCACTTGTCCAGTTATATCTCATAGAGTTTTGAGACATTTCTAATGCTGAAACAGCAACACCACCAGCGTTAGCAGCTTTTGCAGGTCCTAAAGTACCACCATTTGCTGTAAAGTAAGCAATTGCTTCAGGTGTACTTGGCATGTTAGCACCTTCGATGATGTATTTACATCCATTAGCGATCAATTGTTTAGCTTCTTCTTCACCAATTTCATTTTGAGTAGCGCAAGGGAAAGCCATATCTACTTTTAATCCCCATGGTTTTTCACCAGGATGGAATTCACATCCGAATTTTTCAGCATAGTCTTTTAATTTAACATCATTTGATGAACGAATTTTTAATAAGAAATCAATTTTTTCATCAGTATTGATTCCATCAGGATCATAAACGTATCCATCTCTACCAGAAATAGAAACAACTTTTGCTCCATATTCTTTAGCTTTGATACATACACCCCAAGCAACGTTACCATATCCAGAAACAGCAATTGTTTTTCCTTCATAAGTATCGTTGAAATGAGCTAATACTTCTTTACCATAGTATACAGCACCAAACCCAGTAGCTTCTGGTCTAATTAATGAACCACCGTAAGTCATACCTTTACCAGTTAAAACACCGTTTTCATAAGCATCTTTAATACGTTTGTATTGTCCAAATAAATATCCGATTTCTCTACCACCAACGCCGATATCTCCAGCAGGTACGTCAACGCTAGGTCCAATGTGACGATATAATTCAGTCATGAATGATTGACAGAATCTCATAACTTCAGCATCTGATTTACCTTGTGGGTCGAAATCAGAGCCACCTTTACCACCACCGATAGGAAGTGTTGTTAATGAGTTTTTGAAAATTTGTTCGAATCCTAAGAATTTAATAATTCCAAGGTTAACAGAAGGGTGGAATCTTAGACCACCTTTATAAGGTCCAATTGCACTAGAGAATTGAATACGATATCCTCTGTTTACTTGAACTTTACCTTGATCATCCATCCAAGGTACTTTAAACATTAAAGTTCTTTCTGGTTCAGTTAATCTTTCTAAAATAGCCATATCTTCATACTCAGGATGAGCTTTGATTACTGGTTCTAAGCTTTCTAATACTTCTTCAACAGCTTGGATAAATTCAGGTTGATCAGTATTTTTAGCTTTTAAGTTTGTTAATACTCTTTCAATATATTCCATTGTTATATCCTCCTAGGGCTATCATACATCTTTAATAATAATAAATGAATAAATTAAGAAAAAATTATCATATAAATAAGTTATCGTGATAATAAAAATACTACACAGCGTGTTTTATCACGATAAAAATTGTATACAATCAATTATCAAAAAATAAAAAATTACAACTTATGATTTGTATACAATAAAGTATTTAAAGTATAAAATATTTCATAAAAATACATAATTATCTTTTCTTTGTATACAATCTATGCTAGAATAAAGCACAACAAGAGGTGATTACTATGAAAATACTAAATAACACACAATTACATCACCATCATTGGAAAAAGTAGGGTTATATCATTTATGATACAGCCCATTTTGTCTATCACAATTAAGCTGTATCTAATGATGTTGAAACGAGTCATTAGATGACTCGTTTTTTTTAATAAAGGGGGATTTTTATGGAAGAGTTTAAATATTTGATACCTGAAGAAAGCATAGATGCAATTATTACAAATGTAGAAAAATTAAGGGAAATTGAAAATCATTTACGACATGTTTTTTCAAATCATGGGTACAATGAAGTATTGATGCCATCATTTGAATATGTTGATTTATATACAAAATTGGATTGTGGTTTTACGGTTGATAAGATGTTTCAATATATCAATCACGAAGGTAAAAACGTTGCCATGCGTTTAGATTTTACAATACCACTAGCTAGATTATATGCCAATAGTGCCAATACAGGTGAAGCACGCTATAGTTATTTTGGAAAAGTTTATCGTAAAGAAACAATGCATAAGGGAAGAAGTAGTGAGTTTTTTCAAGGTGGTGTAGAATTAATGAATAAGCCAGGACTTCAAGGAGATAAGGAAGTTATGACAATGATTCAAGAATCTTTACCAGGAATTTCATTAAAAAATATTCTTTTAGAATTGGGCTCTGCTAAATTCTATAATCGTTTATTAGAATTGGTGGGAAATCAAAGAAATGAATTAGAAGATATTTTAAGATTAAGAGATATTAGTGAAATGAAACGTTTTGTTTCTAAAAATGATTTTGAAGAAAGCTTGAATCAATTGCTGTTATCTTTACCAACATGTTTTGGAAATATTGATTTACTTCATCAAATGATGGATAAATGTCAAGATTCTGTTTTGTTAGGGGCATTACAAGAATTAAAAGATCTTTATGAATCATTAGATAGTAAAGAAGGAATTATTTTTGATTTAGGAATGGTTCCAACCATGAAATATTATACAGGCTTTATGATTAAAGGGTATAGTGATCAAAGTGCAAATCCAATTTTATCAGGAGGACGTTATGATGATTTGCTTCCTAGATTTAATGTTGATAAAACAGCTGTTGGGTTCTGCTTTCATATGAATCATATTTTAAAAGCCATTGAAAAAGAGGGAGAGTAACATGATTAAAATAGCTATTACTAAAGGAAGAATCGAAAAACAAGTATGTAAACTGCTTGCAGAAGCAGGTTTTGATATGGATCCTATTTTTAATAAAGATCGAGAATTATTAATTGAAACAAAAGATGGAATTTCAATGATTTTTGGTAAACCCAATGATGTTGTTACATTTTTGGAACATGGGATTGTTGATATTGGTTTTGTAGGAAAGGATACGTTGGATGATGTAGATTTTGAAGATTACTATGAACTTCTTGATCTGGAAATAGGAAAATGTTATTTCGCAGTAGCTGCTTATCCAGAATATCGAAATAAGGTATTTAATCGTCGTAAAAAGATTGCCAGCAAATATACAAATGTTGCGAAGAAATATTTTGCTTCTAAACAAGAAGATGTGGAAATTATTAAATTAGAAGGTTCTGTTGAACTAGGACCAGTGACAGGAATTTCTGATGCAATCGTTGATATTGTTGAAACAGGTTCAACTCTTAAAGCAAATGGTCTAGAAGTAATTGAAAAAGTAAGTGATATTTCAACAAGAATGATTGTTAATAAGGTAGCTTTTAAATTTAAGAAGGATGAAATTATGAATATTGTAAATCAATTAGAAAAAGTAATAGGGGGAAATTAAGATGCTTAAAGTAATTGAATATGATGGGAATTTAAAAGAAATTGCACAAAAATTAAATAATCGAAAAGAAGAAATTTCGATAGAAGTTAATAATGCTGTAAATGATATTATTAATGATATTAGAAAAAATGGAAATCAAGCCTTGATCAACTATTGTCGAAAATTTGATGGTTATCAAATTAAAGATGAAAATGATTTCGTTGTTTCAAATCAAGAAAAAGAAGAAGCTTTAAAACAAGTGGATCAAGATTACATAAGAATCCTCGAAAGAACAAAACAACAAATTACAGAATTCCATAAAAATCAAATTGATAAATCATGGTCATTATATAAAGATAACGGAGTGATCATGGGACAAATGGTAAGACCAATTGAAAGAGTTGCTTTATATGTTCCAGGTGGAACAGCTGCCTATCCTTCAACAGTTTTAATGAATGCCATTCCTGCAAAACTTGCTGGAGTTAAAGATTTAGTCATTATTACACCGGTTAAAGCAGATGGCAAAGTTAATCCTGTTATTGTTGCAGCTGCAAAAGTATCAGGTGTTGATACTATTTATAAATTTGGTGGAGCACAAGGAGTTGCTGCTATCGCTAATGGAACAGAAACAATTGAAAAAGTAGATAAAATCGTAGGACCAGGAAATATCTTTGTTGCGACAGCTAAAAAATTAAGCTATGGGGTTGTCGATATTGATATGGTGGCAGGTCCAAGCGAAGTTTTAGTTATTGCTGATGAAAATGCGAATCCTAAATATATTGCTGCTGATTTAATGTCACAAGCAGAACATGATAAACTTGCTAGTGCAATGCTTGTAACAACAAGTAAAGAACTTGTTGAAAAAGTCAATGTTGAACTCAAAAGACAAATGGCTTATTTATCACGTAAAGAAATTATTGAAGAATCTCTTCAAAATTATGGAGGAGCAATTCTTGTAAAAGACTTAAAAGAAGCTTTTGAAGTATCTAATTATTTAGCGCCAGAACATTTAGAAGTTTTAGTTGAAAACCCAGTCAATACACTTCCTTATATTAAAAATGCAGGTTCTATTTTCCTTGGAGAATACTCACCAGAACCTCTAGGTGATTATATGTCAGGAACAAACCATGTTTTACCAACAGGAGGAACAGCTAAATTCTATTCAGCGTTAGGTGTTTATGATTTCGTTAAATATTCATCTTATAGTTATTATCCAAAAGATGTTTTAGAAACATTTAAAGATGATGTTCAAACTTTCGCAAAAAGTGAAGGTTTAGATGCTCATGCAAATAGTATTGCTGTACGTTTTGAGGAGGAATAATCATGAGAGAAGCCAAACTAGAAAGAAATACAAATGAAACACAAATTAGTTTAGAAATTAATTTAGATGGTACAGGGAAAGCAGAGATTCAAACAGGGATTGGTTTTTTTGATCATATGTTGACCTTGCTTGCTTTCCATAGTGAAATGGATATCAAAATGATTTGTCATGGTGATTTAGAAGTAGATAGTCATCATAGCGTTGAAGATATGGGAATTGCTTTAGGTAAAACTATTTTAGAAGCTTTAGGTGATAAAAAGGGTATTACACGTTATGGGCATTTTACAATTCCTATGGATGAAGCACTAGTAACATGCAATTTAGACATTTCAGGAAGAAGTTTCCTTGTTTTTAATGTAGATATTCCTAAAGCTAATTTAGGAAATTATGAAAGTGAAATGACAGAAGAATTTTTTAGAGCGGTTGCTTACAATATGAATGCAACATTGCATTTAAATGAGGCTTATGGAAATAATGTTCATCATGTAATCGAAGCATGTTTTAAAGCTTTTGGAAGAGCTTTAAAAGAGGCGGTACGCATTGATGAAAAAAATAAAGATAAGATCGTTTCTTCAAAAGGAGTTTTATAAATGATTGTTATTATTGATTACAATGTAGGAAATTTAAAAAGTGTTGTCGGTGCTTTTAAAAGAATTGGACTTGAAGCTGTTGTTTCTAGAGATGAAAAAGTTATTAAAGAAGCTAAGGGAATTGTTTTACCTGGAGTAGGAACTTTTCCTACTGCGATGAAAAGTTTAGAAAAGTATCATTTAGTTGATATTTTAACAGAGCGAAAAGAGGCAGGAATTCCTATTCTTGGGATTTGTTTAGGAATGCAAATTTTATTTGAAAAAGGGTGTGAAGTAAAAGAAACAAAAGGACTAGGATTTATTCCAGGTTCAGTACGTTATATGGATATTGACGAAAAGATTCCTCATATGGGATGGAATCAATTACATATAACAAATCATCAACCAATTTTGAAATATGTACATGAAAATGATGATGTTTATTTTGTACATTCATATATGGCACATTGTAAAGATGAAAATCTTGTAGCGTATACAGATTATGGAACTACTAAAGTTACAGCTTTAGTGCAAAATAAAAATGTCATTGGGTGCCAATTCCATCCTGAAAAATCAGGAATGGTTGGACATAAAATATTACTTGCGTTTAAGGAGATGGTCGAATGTTAGTTATTCCAGCAATAGATTTAAAAGATGGACAAGCAGTACGTTTATTTAAAGGAGATTATAATCAAAAAACGGTTTATAGTGATCATCCAGAAGAACTTGCTCAAACTTTTGAAAAAGCAGGAGCTATTTATTTACATGTTGTAGATTTAGATGGCGCTAAAGATGGTTTTGCTAAAAATTTAGAAACGATTAAAAAAATTAGAAATAGCACAAAAATGAAAATAGAACTTGGTGGAGGAATCCGTGATTTAAAAACAGTTCAACTCTATTTAGATGAAGTAGGAATTGATCGTGTTATTTTAGGAACGGCAGCTTTAAAAGACCCCAAATTTTTAAAAGAAGTATTAAGACAATATGGTAGTGAGAAAATAGTTGTCGGTGTAGATGTTAAAAATGGTTTTGTTTCTACAGCAGGATGGTTAGAAACAAGTCAAATGCCTTATATTGAATTTATTCAATATTTGGAAGCTATTGGTGTTGGTTATATTGTAGCAACAGATATTTCTAAAGATGGAACTTTGACAGGACCTAATTTTGAAATGTATGATGAAATCGCTAAAAACAGTCAAATTCAATTTGTTGTTTCTGGAGGAATTAAAGATTTTGATAATATTCAAAAAGTTGCTCAAAAAGATTATTATGCATGTATCGTTGGAAAAGCTTATTATGAAAAGAAAATTGATTTAAAGGAGACAATCAAATGCTTACAAAACGTATAATTCCTTGTTTGGATATCAAAGATGGGAAAGTGGTTAAAGGAGTCAATTTTGTTGGATTAAAAGATGTTGGAGACCCTATTGAACTTGCTAAAAAATATGACGTACAATGTGCAGATGAAGTTGTCTTTTTGGATATTACAGCTTCTTATGAAGATAGAGGCATTATGAAAGATATTATTGAACGTGGGGCTTCAGAACTAACAATTCCTCTAGCAGTAGGAGGTGGAATTAGAACATTAGATGATTTTAGAATGATTCTTGCCTCAGGTGCTGATAAAGTTTCTATTAATTCTGCAGCAATTGCTAATCCTCAACTAATTAAAGAAGCAGCTGATGAATTTGGGGTTCAATGTGTAGTAATTGCTATTGATGCCAAAAAAAGAGAAGACCAAAGTGGATGGGATGTCTACGTTAAAGGTGGAAGAGAAAATACAGGTTTAGATTTAATTGAATGGGTAAAAAAATGCGAAAGTTTAGGTGCTGGAGAAGTATTGCTTACTTCGATGGATGCTGACGGAACTAAAGCGGGTTATGATATTGAAATGCTTAATGTTGTTTGTAAGGCTGTTGATATTCCAGTTATTGCTTCAGGTGGTTGTGGAAGTATTCAAGATATTGTTGATGTTTTTGAAAAAACAAATGTTGATGCAGCATTAGTGGCTTCACTTTTCCACTTTAATGAAGCAACTGTTGAAGATGTAAGAAATGAATGTAAAAAACATGGTATAAATGTAAGGAGAACAAGATAATGAGACCAGATTTTAATAAAATGGAATTAATTCCAGCAATTGTCCAAGATTATCAAACAAAAGAAGTATTAATGTTAGCTTATGTCAATGAAGAAGCTTATGATAAAATGTTAGAACTTAAACAAACTGTTTTTTATTCAAGAAGCAGACAAAAGTTATGGCATAAAGGAGAAGAATCAGGACATTTTCAAGATATTAAAGGAATGTATTTAGATTGTGATTTAGATACTTTATTGATTTATGTCAAACAAACAGGAGCGGCTTGTCATACTGGGGCTTATTCATGCTTCTTTAATGAAGTACAAGCTTATGATGCAAGAGATATTTTTAGAGAATTGGAAAAAACAATTGCTGATCGTAAGATTCATCCAGTTGAAAAATCTTATACAAATTACTTATTGAATGAAGGGGTTGATAAGATTTGTAAAAAAGTAGGTGAAGAGGCAAGCGAAACAATTATTGCAGCAAAAAATGATAATAAAGAAGAATTGGTTGGAGAAATATCTGATTTATTATTCCACACTTTTGTTTTAATGAATGATCGAGGTGTCAGTTTAGAAGATATTCAAAATAAACTTAAAGAAAGACATCAAGTAACTGGAAACAAAAAAGAATTTCATACAAGAGGAGATTATTAAATCTTCTCTTTTTATGTTTCATATTATGAAAAAATGTAAACGAATACATGAAAATGAATATAATAATAATCAATGATAAAGGAGGAATTCAAATGGGATTTAAAGAAGGATTTTTCTGGGGAGGAGCAACAGCTGCAAACCAATATGAAGGTGGATGGAATGAAGGTGGACGTGGTCCAGCCTTAACAGACTTTACAACAGGTGGAAGTGTTAAAGAGTCAAGAAAAGTAACTTGGATCGATAAAGATGGAAATGCACATGCAACACCACAAGTTCATTTTGATGATGCTTTACCAGAAGGTGGAGATCATTATGCTTGTTTAGATGGATACTTATATCCAAATCATGAAGGTACTGATTTCTATCATCATTATAAAGAAGATATTAAATTATTTGCGGATATGGGATTCAAGATGTTTAGAATGTCTATTTCTTGGTCAAGAATTTATCCTCGTGGAGATGAAGAAACACCTAATCAAGAAGGTATTGAATTTTATAGAGATGTTTTCAAAGAATTAAGAAAATATAATATTGAACCATTAGTTACGATTCATCATTTTGATACACCAATTTATTTAGTAGAAAAATATGGAGATTGGCAAGATCGTCAATACATTGAATTCTTTGTAAAATACTGTAAAACAGTCTTTACTGAATACAAAGGACTTGTTAAATACTGGCTAACATTTAATGAAATCAATAATACTTTAAATGTTATCAATATGTTTGGTGATGGGACAACTGATGAAGATTACAAAAAACGTTTAACACATTTACATTATCAATTTGTGGCAAGTGCAAAAGCCGTTAAATTAGGACATGAAATTGATCCTGAAAACAAAATTGGATGTATGCTTGCAGGAGCAATCACATATCCACATACATGTGATCCAAAAGACATGTTATTAAATCAACAAACAATGGAAGAAAACTTCTGGTATTGTGGAGATGTTCAATGCTTTGGTGCTTATCCTCCATTTGCAAAGAGAATTTGGAAAGAACATAACATTACAGATCTAGATATCACTGAAGAAGATTTAAAAGTCTTAAAAGAAGGTGTTGTTGATATGTTTACATATAGTTACTATATGACAAACAATGTGACAACTCATGAAACAGAAGATACAGTACAAGGTAACTTTGCGGCAGGTATTCGTAACCCATATTTAACTTATTCAGATTGGGGATGGGCTTTAGATCCATTAGGACTTCAATATTCATTAGAAAAAATCTATGACCGTTATAGAATTCCACTAATGGTCGTAGAAAATGGACTAGGTGCTTATGATACAGTAGAAGAAGATGGATCAATCCATGATGATTATCGTATTGATTACTATAGACCACATATTGAAGCAATGTCAGCTGCTTGTGATAATGGGGTTGATTTAATTGCTTATACAACATGGGGATGTATTGATTTAGTTTCTGCTGGAACTGGAGAAATGAGAAAACGTTATGGTTTCATTTATGTAGATAAACATGATGATGGAACTGGAGATTTATCAAGAAGACCAAAAGATTCATTCTATTGGTATAAAAAAGTAATAGAATCAAACGGAACTGATTTAGATTAATTTAACAGATAATTTATGAATAAGAGAAAATAGCAATATTTTCTCTTATTTGTTATAATAAGGAAAAATGGAGGATAAAATATGAGAGTTATAGATTATCATATACATACACATTTTTCAGGGGATAGTGAGGCAAATCCTAGAGAACATGTTTTAAAAGCAATAGAAATGAATTTAGATGAAATCTGTTTTACAGATCATCGTGATTTTGATTATCCAATAGATTCTTTTGAATTAGATGTTGAAAACTATTATCAAGAGATTCAAAGTTTAAAAGAGGAATTCAAAGATCAAATAAAAATTAAATGGGGTATTGAAATGGGATTGGATTTAGATCATCAAGAAGAAATTGAAAATTTAATTCAACAATATCCTTTTGATTTTGTTATTGGATCTATTCATGTGATTCATCATACAGAATTTTATTATGGTGAATTTTTTAAAGGAAAAACAAAGGAACAAGCACATCGTGAATTTTTTGAAGAAACATTAAAATGTGTAAAAGCTTTCGATTGTTTTAATGTTTTAGGCCATTTAGATTATATTGTAAGATATGGACCTTATGAGGATAAAACTGTTGATCATCAAAAATATCAAGATATTATAGATGAAATCTTTAAAACACTTATTCAAAAAGGAAAAGGTATTGAAGTCAATACATCGGGATATCGAGATTTAAAAACATGTGGATTTCCTAATTTCGAACAGGTACAACGTTACTATGATTTAGGAGGACGTATTATTACCATTGGTACTGATAGTCATACAAGTGAACGTGTTGGTGAAAATTGTTTAAATGTAGCAAAAAAATATCAGGAAATTGGTTTTGACGATGTCAGTACATTTACGCAAAGAAAAAGAGATTAACACAATGTTCTTTTTTTCTAGATATGGTATAATATAGAAACAAAAGGAGTGAAGAAGTATGGAATTATATACTAAAGAAAGTTTAAAAGAAGTTATTGAAAAATCAAAGGATGAATTTTATATGCCAAAGGTATTATTTGATCATTATAAAAGTTTAAGATTAGAAACAAAACTTGCTTATGTTTCAATTCTAGAAACAATGAAAAATAAAGCAGGTTATACAACTGAAAATACAGCTTATATTAAAGTGGATAATCCCCAAATTCAAGTAAATCTTGCAATACTTGCTAATAAAGAAGTTGATCAAGAAAAAGTAAATAAATATTTAAAAGAATTAGAAGAAGTTGAATTAATAAAGGTAGATAAACAAAATATTTTTGTTTATGATGTTTTATCATGATTCGTTTTTTAACACAAAGATTTATTGAAAATTATGATGATTATAAAAATCAAAAAGTAAGACAAGCTTATGGAACGTTATGTTCCATTTTGTCCATTATATGCAATATTGTTTTAGTTATTTTTAAAATAACAATTGGTTTAATTGTTCATTCAGTTGCTATTCAAGCAGATGGTTTAAATAACTTATCGGATGTAGGAAGTAATTTAGCCTCTTTATTTGGCTTTAAACTTGCTAATAAACATCCTGATAAAGATCATCCATATGGTCATGGACGTTATGAATATATTGCAGGAATGGTGATTGCTTTTTTAATTTTAGTAGTAGGTATTCAATCTTTAAAAGAATCAGTTGTTAAGATTTTTAATCCTGAAAAAGTTATGTTTTCATTTGTTGCAGTAGTGATTTTAATATTTTCTATTTTAGTGAAGCTATGGATGTATTATTTTAATAATCAAATTGGTAAAAAAATTGATTCATCATCTTTAAAAGCTGCAGGACAAGATAGTTTAAATGATGTTGTGACAACATTTGCAACACTTGTTTCTTTAATACTTACATTGATAACTGATTTACCAGTTGATGGAATTATTGGGACAATTGTTTCTTTAATTGTTATTTTTGCAGGAATTAATGTATTTAAAGATACAATCAATCCTTTATTAGGATTGGCACCTGATAAAGCCTTGATAGATGACATTGAAAATTTTATTATGTCATATGATAAACCTTTAGGTATTCATGATTTAATGATGCATGATTATGGACCAGGAAGAATGTTTATGACACTTCATGTGGAAGTAGATTGTCAAGAAGATGTTATGAAAATTCATGAAGAAATCGATGATATTGAAAGAGCAATTCAAGAAAAATATCATATTCATACGACCATTCATTATGATCCAGTGGATGTGCATAATCCAAGGTTATTAGCTTTAAAACAACAAGTTTTAGAAATTGTAAAAGGAATAGATGAACATTATTCGATTCATGATTTTAGAATGGTTCCAGGAAAGAATCATACAAATTTAATATTTGATGTTTTAATACCGGCTAATGATCAAATTAGTCATCAAATTTTAAAGAATAAAATAAGTGCAGAAGTCAAACAAATCAGTGACGAATATCATTGTGTCATTGAAATTGATCATGCTTTTGTTTAAAGAGGAGAAATCCTCTTTTTATTTATTGTGATACTTGTATATACATGATAAAATAATATTTATGAGGAGGATGTTTATGAAAAAAGTAATGTTAGGTGTTTCTTTATATCCAGAACAAGAAACATTAGAAGAAATTGATGCCTATTTAAAAAAAGCATCGACTTATGGTTTTAAAAAAGTATTTACAAGCATGTTTTCAGTACCAGGGACAAAAGAAGAAATTATTGCTTATTTTAAAGATTTTATAAAAATCGTTCATAAATATGGCATGATTGTTTCTGGTGACTGTAATAGTGAATTATTTCATAGATTAGAAGCAACAGAAACAGACCTTTCGGTTTTTAAAGATATTGGGGTAGATATTTTAAGAATGGATTTTAGTTTTAACGATGAAAGGGATGCCACTCTTATTAATAATAAAGAAGGCATTAAAATTGAAATGTCTACAAGTTTTATTGATATCATTGAAACAGCTATTAAAAATGGAGCTAAACCAGAAAATATTTCTACATGTCATAATTTCTATCCAGAAAGATATACGGCTCCAAGTTTAGAAACTATTAATGATATTAATAATTATTGGAAAGCTAAAAATATTCCGGTAGCTATCTTTATTTCAAGTTTAGTTAAAGGAAGTCATGGACCATGGCCAGTGAGTGATGGTCTTCCAACCATTGAAGAACATCGAGATATGCCGATAGAAATTCAATTAAAACACTGTTTAGCTTTAGACAATGTAGATGAAATAATCATTGGAAATGCCTATGCTAGTGATGAAGAATTTAAAGCAATCGATCAAGTAATGAAACAAGTGTATGTAGATATTCCTAAAAATGAATCTTTAGGTTTTTTAGCAGATTTTGTGCCCCATGGTTTAACTAAAAGAATACCTTTTAAGATTCATTTAGATAAGGGTATTACTGCTTTGGAAAAAGAAATTTTATTTAATTATCCAAGTCATAGTGATTTAGGTGATTGTATGAATTATATGTTACGTTCACGTTGGACAAGAATGATTTATAAAGGAAAAGAAATTCCATGTCGTCCTTGTGATAAAGCGTACTATACAAGGGGTGATGTTGTAATTGTCAATGACAATCTTGTACATTATCGAGGAGAAATTCAAATCGTTTTAAAAGAAATGAAGGTAGATGGTCAAAGAAATTTATTAGGACATATTGATGAAAATGAAATCTTTATTTTAGAACATATTAAAGCAAAAGATGTTTTTACCTTTGTTGAATAAAGTAGATAGGAATCTACTTTTTCTTTTGTTTTTGAAAAAAAAAAGAGTAAAAATCGAATTATCCGCATAAACACAGGGATTTTAAGCAATATGAAACAAAAAATAAAAGAATTTTACCACTAATTTACTACGAATGAAAGAACCTTGATACGACAGAGAAAACAGCATAAATAAAGGCAAAATTGGCATTTCATACAGAATATGAGATGTCTTTTTTGTTGCTGTAATACAGTATAACTATTCTTTTTCTGCTTGATTATTAATCATTTTTTAGGACATGAATTGTCAAGAGCTTGTTGCGTAGCAATGTTTACACTCTTGATAATTTATGGAATAAAAAATATTCTGACAGATACTAGAAAAGTGATGACTACTCAATTTTCTAATGATATAATATGATAAATAATAATAGATAAACTTGAAGTGATTAAGGAAGTGTATGCCATGAAAAAATTTTTGAAAATAATGTTAATCATAATTGGAGCGATTTCTTTGATTTTTGTAGCTCTGATAGGGATTGGGTTATTTGTTGATGTTGAATATGATGACCATATTGAAAATGGTCGTTATACTTATGTTCCGGAAGAAGAAAATAAAGATAATGAATACGTGGAATTTACGATAAATGATTATGATAAAAATAATGCCAAGCTTGTATATTATGACACGATTGAAGAAGCTATTCAACTTTCCACTTTGAATGCTGAAAATGAGGAACTTTCGGTTCCTGCTGATTTTCTTAATCATGTTGATGAAACCTTGCATATATGGCAAGGCAAAAAATATGATACGATTTTCTATCGGGCTGGAAATGATAACGATGATATTCAAGGCTTAGTAATGGCTCGTTGTAAAAAGCAGATACAGAATGGGCATACACAATACGCATTTATAAATGCTACACCGGTTACAACGAAACGAGATAGAATTTTGTTAGATGATATTACAGAGCTTATTCACTCTTCTTTGAAATTAAGTGATTTCCAACAAGACTTAAACCCCGATTATCCAAGCAAGCGTTTTGTTTACGGCTATGCACATGATAAAGAAATCTATTCATTGGAAGTAGAAGGACAAAAACCGGACGGTGTAATTGAAATCAATGTATATGACAGAGTCATGTATCTATGGTATTACAATGACTTACAAAGTAACAAAAGAGGTGACTGTTTAAGCTATTCGGTAGATGTACCTAAATAAAATGACATTTTTACATAATACTATATTATTAGTTAGGCAGACGGAGTGATCCAGACACGGTGGCAGGAAAATCTTTCAGATTTTTCTGCCATGTCTTGCAAGTGGCTGGTTTACTTCGTCTGTGAGCGAGCCTGTGGCGAGCGAAGATTAAGCCCCCGTTATCTAACAAGGGGGGCACAAAAAACAAAAGACACTATACACTAACAGGCGGAAAACGCTGTATTTACAAGGCAAAACCGCATTTTATAAGATGTGATATAAAAAGTATCTATTTCACAAAAGAAAAACAATAAATTTAAACATTATAATATTTTAATTTTTGTGGTAATGATATGCAAACTTTTTAGGAGGGAAGATATGGATTGTAAAATGACTGATATTATTGCTATTATTTCAAGTATCATTGCTATTGGTTATTCAATTTATTCCATAATTACTAAAAGTTATATTCGTCAATACAACCTTGAAAAATTTGAACATTTTTCTTTAAATCAGAAGAAAGTTTGTATTGTTTTCAATTTTATTATGACACTTATAATTGG
The DNA here is from genome assembly GCF_020589945.1 of Faecalibacillus sp. MSK20_93. Lineage (NCBI taxonomy): Bacteria > Bacillati > Bacillota > Erysipelotrichia > Erysipelotrichales > Coprobacillaceae > Faecalibacillus > Faecalibacillus sp. MSK20_93. The sequence continues at coordinate 15,471 of NZ_JAJDKA010000017.1, forward strand.
GATAAGTGGGGTGTATATATTGCTATTATACTTATTCTAATGGGATTGAAAGCATTTATGTAGCAAATAGCAAAATTTTATAAGTGAAACGAGGTACTCTATGGAAAAAAAGGAACTTATCAAACTATATTTACAAAATGTGGATAAAATGTTTGGATATGCCAACATGAACGCATATATTGATGAGCGATTAAAGAAGTATACGAAATACTGTCAAAGTAAAAAGCCAGAAGAACAGATTATTATATGGCTGAAATTATTGCATGAAAATTTCGGAAAAAAGATTGTTTATTTAGGAAGTTACTTAGCATTACAAGAAAAGGATATGAGCTATTTAAATAATGCGTTCAATTCGGCAGTAACATGGGGACAACTCACAATAACAAACAGCGGTTGCGACCATTCCATTCACGCTTGGAATATTTTACCACATATATTCTGTGCAAACCGCTTTCGTGACATTGAAAAAATATTTCCAAAAGAAAACGGACTTAGTAAGAATGGGTTAAAGTCTGCATGCAGTATCACAAATTTAGTGATGTATCTGTATTATCAAGAACCTATGTGGAAACAATATGTGATTGATGAAAGTAAAGAATTTCTTCAAAATAAACATACAGCAGAAGAAAAAGCTGTGATAAACGGTTTCCTTGCACTAATAGAAAAAAATTGGGAAAAATTCTCATTGGAATTGGCTAATCTCTGTAAAGCACATAGAAAATCAAAAGATTATGGAGAAAATCCATTTACAAGAAAAATTTCCTTTTTTGCATTTGGATTGTATAACTTTGCAAGATACTTGTATAGAGAAGAAGTTAAAAATATTACACTTCCTCAAAATGAATTTTTATTTGAGGATTTTAGAATTTATCAAGAAAGCACTAGTTGTCAAATAGGACAACCGTTTTGCATTTTTGAAGAACCGTTATTATTGTTGAATGATTTTGAAAAAATTGATTTACCGATTATGTATTTAACAGCAGGTAAAAAAAGAGTTTTGGATATTGAAAATTATAGGCAAGAAGTGGTAAAGAAAATACAAGCACTTCATAGCAATCAGAGCAGTTAGTCTTAGGATTGACTGCTTTTTCTATACGGATTTTTAATGATAGGCAATTATCAGTAAATGGTAGTTGCCTTTTTTGATTGGAGGAATTAAAGAATGAATGATAAAAACTTTATTGAAGAATTAAGACAAAAGCGTGAGGAATACGGAGTAACACAAACAAGGCTTGCTGTTGCTTGTGGTATCAGCCGTGAATATTACAACCGCATTGAAAAAGGGAAACAGCCATTGAATGACGAATTAAAAGGAGTCATAGAAAAACAGATTGAGCGTTTCAATCCACAAGAACCACTATTCCTGTTGATTGATTACTTCCGTGTTCGCTTTCCTACTACGGACGCATTGGCGATTATCCGTGATGTATTACAACTAAAACCCGATTATATGCTTTATGAAGATTATGGAAAATACGGATATGAAAGCAAATATGTTTTAGGCGACATCAATGTCATGTGTTCCATGCAAGAGCATTTAGGTGTTTTATTGGAACTGAAAGGCAGAGGCTGTCGTCAAATGGAAAGTTATCTATTGGCACAGGAACGCTCATGGTATGACTTCATGCTTGATTGTTTAACGGCAGGTGGTAAGATGAAACGGCTTGACTTGGCAATCAATGATAAAGCAGGAATATTGGATATTCCAAAGTTAAAGGAAAAATACAAGGCTGGCGAATGTATCTCCTACTTTCGTATGCAGAAAGATTACAGCGGTACGGAAAAATGTGGTAGCGATTTACCAAAGAATACAGGAGAAACCTTATATCTCGGTTCAACAAGCAGTGAATTATATATGTGTGCTTATCAGAAAAATTATGAGCAGTATGTCAAGAATAGCATAGAAGTTGAAGATACGGAGATTAAGAACCGCTTTGAAATACGCATGAAGAATGAACGAGCCTATTATGCGGTTGTAGATTTACTGACTTATCGGGACGCTGAACGCACTGCTTTTTCTATCATCAATCATTATGTCCGCTTTGTTGACAGAGAGGACGACAAGCCAAAAAATCAATGGAAAACAAATGATGATTGGGCATGGTTTGTAGGGGAAAACAGAGAACCGATACGCTTAACTACAAAGCCAGAACCTTATACTTTACAAAAAGCGTTGCATTGGTTGCAAAGACAGGTTGCACCAACCATAAAAATGGTACAGGCATTAGACAGAGAAAATCATACAACGATACTAAAAGATATGATTGAACAGGCAGAACTTAAAGACAAGCATAAACACTTATTACAATTAGAAAAATCAACCATAGAAGAACGAATAGATACCGCTATTCCACAAGAGAATGACGATGTTTTAGAAAAGCAATAATTTATTTTATGGAGAAAGTTAAAGACAAGTTTAAAGCTAAATGCTACAATGTAAATATAGGTTATATAGATATAAAATATTTAAGTATTAAATGAGGTATAAATAATATGAAACAAATAATATTTATTTTTTGTATGATATTGATGTTAAGTTTCTGTGGGTGTACGAATGTTGGCTCAAATAGAAATGAGTATATGTCTAATTGGTTTAAATCGGAACAAGAAATATCAGATAATATGATGAAACAAATTATAGATTTATACAATGAAGGCAATGTAAAAGAATTTGAAAAATTGTTTTCACAAAACAGTAAAAAAGACATAGAGGATATAAATAAACAAATTTCTTCTTTCTTCGAATTTATTGATGGAGATATACAAGAATATTCTGGTGATTGTGCATCATCTAGTGAAAATAATAATGGAAATAAACGAATTGAATTAGACGGAATGTATCATATATCAACTTCTAAAAATGAATATTATTTGAATTTTTATATGGTCTATAAAGCTGATGATGTTCCCTCAGATATAGGACTATCCAAAATTGAAATTGCGACTGAACAAACTGTAAACAGGGAAAACTTTATGTGGGATACATCAGAAAACGGAATATTTGTCGTGCGGGAATAAACATAGAATGATATGTTTGAAAGATAAACCAAAACAAAGTTGTGACACATACTTCCTCCTACTTTTTGTTTTTTAGCCATTTAGTTTAATCTGTTTTAATGAGTTATAAATAGAGATACCGTTATTTAAAAGAAAGAATAACGGTATTTTTTAATGCAATGGAAATTTTCAGATTTAGTCAACAAAGAGCTTTTTTCATTCCCTATGTTTATTAAAAGAAGAAAAACAAATTTTTTACAGAAATCTGCAACAAAACAGCTACTTGCGTACAGATATGGTGCGAGAAAAGGAAATCTAACTATTTTTGAAATGGGGTCATAAAATTTTTACTCGGTGTACAGACACGAAGATTAAAAAGAAATTGAAATTATTTTGAAAAATCTGCAACAAAACAAGGTTTCTATTCCTTATATGGAGTGAAGTTGAGGAAATCTAAACTTTTTTTGAAAATAGGTCATTAAATTTTGGCTTGCTGTCCCTATATGAAGTGAAAGACGAAAAAAGTTTTGAAAAAAATGTCGGAAAATCGAGTTAAGCGGACAGTATTATGCAGAAAGAGGAAATCACACTTTATTTCTTGATTTGTATTCAAACAGGCATTAGCTGTTGAGTGTTGATGCGGAAAGAGAAAATTATTTTATCCTCAACTTAACAATTTAAGGTTTCCGTTCCCTATATGGCGTAGAAAGAAAAAAGTTTAAGAAATGTGATACAAATAACGCTATTCTGTCCTGATATGGAGTGAAGAAAATATTTCATTCTATTGTTGGCAGTAACAGTATGGTTTGGGTAGTTAGGGTGTGAAAAGAAAAATAATCTTTTTTCATCACCAGCTTAACAAATGGACGTTTGCTATACAGATAGTAGTGAAAAAAGAAAAAATGTTTGAATTTTGGTTACATTTCCTCTCTTTTCCAACGCGGTATATAGGAGAGATGATTTTCTTCTTTCGTGTTCTTTGACAACTGAATAAAGCAGTCTGATACATTAGACAGACAGCGAGCCGTTGGAGCTGATACGCCATGACCTTTTCCCTTTAAAGCGAGCGGAAACTGTCAGCGTCCATGTAAAAGATTTATCCTCTTTTATCGCCATGACCTGTCCTGTCTGATAATGATACTCCCGTACAGCCACAGCTTGAGCGTTCAGAGCGTCGCACGCAATGGGTACGGCTACATAAGAACTATGCAGAGGTGGAACTCCTGTGGGCTATGATAAAAGCCGTCAGACTGTTTAAAAATCAAAAAAGAAAGGAGGTGCAGTTTTATGTATGATTTAAATACACCATTATGGGAACGCTACCTTATGACGATTGAGGAAGCGTCCAGTTATTTCCGTATCGGAGAGAACAAACTCCGCCGTATTGCAAGTGAATATAAAGACGAGTGTGTTGTGATGAACGGAAACCGTATGCTGATTAAGAAAAAGAAATTTGAACATATGATTGATAAATTGGAAGAAATCTAATGCAAAAGAGCTTTGTGCATGATATGATACTTATATGTCGTAACAAGGCTCTTTCAGTTTTGAAAGGAGTTTTGAAAGATGTCAGAAAAAAGACGGGATAACAAAGGTCGCATTTTAAGGACTGGAGAGAGCCAAAGGGCAGACGGCAGATATATGTATAAATATGTTAATCGTGCAGGCGAAACAAAGGTTGTGTATTCATGGAAACTGGTGGCTACGGACAGAGTACCGAAAGGAAAGCGTGATGATTTATCTCTTAGGGAAAAGGAACGGGAGATACAGCGTGATTTAGAGGACGGAATAGACACCAAAGGAAAGAAAATGACATTGTGTGAACTATATGCCAAAAAGACGGCACAGAGAATCAATGTCAAGAAGAATACACTAGCAGGGCGAAAATATCTCATGGACGCATTGAAACAGGACAAGCTGGGTTCACGAAGCATAGACAGCATTAAACCGTCAGACGCAAAAGAATGGGCGGTCAGAATGAAAGAAAAGGGCTACGGCTTCAAAACCATTAGTAACTATAAGCGTTCCTTAAAGGCTTCTTTCTATATGGCAATCGAGGACGATTATGTAAGGAAGAACCCTTTTGATTTTCAGTTAAGCGAGGTTATTGATGATGACAGCGAAAGCAGACAGGCATTGAGTGAGGAACAGGAAGAAAAACTGCTGTCCTTTCTCCAGTATGATACGGTGTATCAGAAATATTATGATGATGTGCTGATACTGTTAAAAACAGGCTTACGAATATCTGAATTGTGTGGACTTACTGTACAGGACTTAGATTTTGAAAATCATACACTCAATATCAACCACCAGTTATTACGCAATCAAGAGGGATATTATATAGAAACGCCAAAAACAAAGTGTGGCATACGAAAAGTTCCTATGAGCGAAGAAGCAGGAAAAGCATTTCAAAGAGTGTTGAAACGCAAAAAAACTGGAAAAGGGATTGTAATTGACGGTTACCGCAATTTCCTGTTTCTTAATCAGAAAGGTATGCCTATGACAGCTTGTTACTATACTTCTACATTGAGAAATATAGTAAAGAAATACAATAAGTACCATGATGAACCCTTACCGAAGATAACCCCGCATATATTAAGACATACGTTTTGTACACGATTAGCACAGAAAAACATGAACCCAAAGAACCTGCAATACATTATGGGACATTCCAGCATAATGATAACGCTGAACCTGTACGCCCATGCTTCACAGACAGGAGCAAACATGGAAATGCGAAGTCTGATAGCCTAGTAATTTACTACGAAATTTACTACGATAAAAAGACAAGATATGCAGATTTATGAGTGGTTATAAGAAGTATCTGCCAAAAAGAAAACACCGATAAAGCCTGTAAAATAGGGATATATCGGTGTTATAAGAACTTATGAAAAGATAATTAGAAATTTATTTTATGTTTATAGCTAAAAAGAAGAAAATATGACATAATGGTTGAGGTGATATTATGGAAAATACAAAAAAAGAAAAGAAAGAATATACAAAAGATTCATTAGATGATGGAATCATTACAACAGGTTTTTTAGAAGTATTGCCTGATGGATTTGGTTTTATTAGAAATGCAAACTATTTATCAGATCCTCATGATGTCTATGTCTCTCAATCACAAATTTATAAATTTAAATTAAAAACAGGTGATTTTATTACAGGTGTTGTTAGGGAACCAAAAGCATCTGAAAAGTTTAGATCTCTTTTACATATTCAAAAAATCAATCATTATGATTTAGAAACAGCAATGAAAAGAAAATCCTTTGAAAGCTTAACACCAATTTTTCCAAATGAAAAAATTAGTGTTGGCAAAAGTGGAAAAATAGCAATGAGAATGATAGATTTACTTGCTCCTATTGGTAAAGGTCAAAGAGGAATTATTGTTTCTCCTCCAAAAGCAGGAAAAACAACGCTTTTAAAAGATATAGCTTTAGCTGTTAAAGAAAATAATAAAGATATACATATTTTAATTTTATTAATTGATGAAAGACCAGAAGAAGTAACGGATATTAAAGAAGCTGTTGAAGGAGATAATGTGGAAGTTCTTTATTCAACGTTTGATGAAACACCAGATCGACATAAAAAAGTATCAGAAATGGTCATTGAAAGAGCAAAACGTCTTGTTGAACATGGTCAAGATGTAATGATTTTATTAGATAGTATAACACGTTTAACACGTTCTTATAATTTGATTTGTTCGCCATCAGGAAGAACACTTTCAGGGGGATTAGATCCAAACTGTCTTTATATGCCAAAGAGATTTTTTGGTGCGGCCAGAAATATGAGAGAAGGGGGAAGTTTGACGATTCTTGCAACTGCTCTTGTAGATACAGGAAGTCGTATGGATGATGTTATTTATGAAGAGTTTAAAGGAACAGGAAACATGGAACTTGTATTATCTCGTGCAATGCAAGAAAAACGCATTTTTCCAGCAATCGACATAGCTAAATCTGGAACAAGAAGAGAAGATTTATTATTAAGTGAAAAAGAACTACAAGTGAACCATATGATTCATTATTCATTAAATGGGACACGTGCGAGTCAAAATTTAGATGATGCGCTTTTATTATTTAGAAATACTAAAAATAATGATGAACTTATTGAAACAATGTTAAAAAGAAAGTAGGATAGAATTTCTATCCTTTTTAAATAGGTGATATATGATAGAAATAAGACATGAAAAACTAAATATAGAAAAACCTTATAGATGTATTGTTGTTTCTGATATTCATAGTCATTTAGATCGTTTCAAACAGCTTTTAAAAGAAGCACGATATACTACACAAGACTATTTGATCATTGATGGAGATTTTGTAGAAAAGGGAACACAAGCCATAGAAACAGTACACTATCTTCAATATTTACAACAAAAAAGCCAAAGGGTATATGTTTTACTAGGTAATTGTGAATATGCTTTAGATGCATTGATTAATGATGATGATCTTTGTCAAGAAATGTTACATTACTTACGTAAAATTGGTAAAAGTGGAATGATTGATCAAATTGTTTCTCGAAAACATTTAGATTTGAAGAAAGAAAAACCACAAATCTTACAAAAAATTGTAAGAGAGTCTTTACAAGAAGAACTTAATTATATAGCGAGTTTGCCTACTTCAATAGAAACCGATGATTTTTTATGTATTCATGCTGGGATTGAAAACAAAAATGATTGGCAAAATGCACCGCTTTCTTCATTTATCGAAAAAAGAGATTTTCAAAAAGTAGGTCATTGTTTAAAAAAATATGTCATAGTAGGTCATTTGCCAACGTCAAATTTTTATCAAAATCAAATTAAAAATGATGTTTTGATGGATTTTGATAAAAAAATAATTAGTATTGATGGCGGAACAGGGGTTAAATTTATCAGTCAATTGAATGCACTTATTATTGAAAATGATGGTAAGAATTTAACTTTTAAGAATCATTTTGTACAACCTTTACCAATCTATAGAATAAAACAAGACAAATTTGTAGAAAATAAGGAAAATCATAAGGTTTCCTGGCCAAATTTTGAAATAGAAATTTTAGAAAAAAGAGAAGAATTTTCATTTTGTAAAGTTATTCATACAAACCAAATGTTATGGATCAAAAATGAATTTATTTATTTGAAAAATAAACACTTTTATTGTTTAGATGATTATATTGATCATTTTATAACGGTTCATGAAAATGAAGATGTTAAAGTAATAGGATTATATGGAAAATTTGCCTATATTATCAAAAATAAAGAAATAGGCTGGATAGAAAGCGGATATTTAGAAAAAATATAATCTTTAGAAATCTTTAGAATAATTTAGATTTTTTTTAAGAAATATGGGTTAAAATAAAAAGGAAGGTAAAAATCATGGAACTTAGAATACTTTGGTATTTTTTAATGGTTGCGCGTGAGAAAAATATTACGCGTGCAGCTAAGCAACTACATATGACACAACCTACATTATCAAGACAATTAATGCAGTTGGAAGATGAATTAGGGAAGCCTTTATTTATTCGAGGAAAAAGAAAAATAGAACTCACAGATGAGGGTGTTTTACTTAGAAGAAGAGCAGAAGAAATTTTATCACTTGTTAATAAAACAGAACAAGAGATTACTCAAAGTGAAGAAGAAATGGTTGGTCAAATTATGATTGGAACGGGTATTTTTTCATCTTCACAAACGGTTCTTTCGCAAGTGATTGAAGAGTTTCATGATGAATACCCTCTTGTAAAATTTGATATCTATGTAGGAAATGCGGATTTGATTAAAGAAAGAGTTGATCAAGGATTAGTAGATATTGGGATTTTGTTAGAGCCAGTAGATATTTCAAAATATAATCATTTACGTATACCGCTTCAAGAAAAATGGGGAATCATTGTTTCAAAAACTAATTCTTTGGCTAATAAGCCCTATGTTAAAAAAGAGGATTTAAAAGAATTACCATTGTTTTTAACAAATAGAGAAATTGTTCAAAGTGAAATTTCTAATTGGTTAAAAGGGGATGTTTCGTTGCACAGCATGTTTTCTTATAATTTTGCTTCAGCAATTCTTCCTTTTATTCAAGATGATCAAGGAGCAGCGATCACAGTAGAAGGAGCCTATCAGGTGTTAAATCAAAAGAATATTTGTTTCATTCCTTTTTATCCAGAACTATCAACAAATACTGTTTTTATATGGAAGAAATATACACGTCTTTCACCAGTTATTGATAGGTTTATTAAAAAAGTACAAGAATATTTAGAAAAGAGTAGGAGTCTATATGAAAAATAGAAAAAAATTAGTGATTACTTTGATTGGAGTAATCGTCTTAGGAATAGGTTTATTTGTTTATCAAACATTTATAAAAAAACAACTGCATTTTAAAGAAAATCTGACAGTAGAAATTAATGGGAAGTTTAATCCCAATAGCTATATTAGTGAAGTTGAACATGGAAGTGTTAAAGATGTAGCATGTCAAAGCAAAAATTTAAATATTAAAAAGCTAGGAAAATATGAAGTGACATATACATATAAAAATAGAGAATATACAACAACGATTCAAGTTGTAGATACACAAAAACCTGTATTTAAGGGATTGGATGATTTGACAGTTTCTTTAAATACAACACCTGATTTAAAAGCTGGTGTGGAAGTAAGTGATAATAGTTTAGAAGATATCCAATATAAAATTGATGATAAAAATTTAGATACTTCTAAAGAAGGAACGTATGAAGTTACTTATGTGGCAAAAGATAGTTCTGGAAACAAAATAACTGTTAAAAGAAAAGTAAATGTAATTAAAAAAATTGGTAGTGATAAACAATCTAATGAAAAAGTTGTTTATTTAACATTTGATGATGGTCCATCAGAAAATACTAAAAAAATCATGGATATACTTGCAAAATATGATGCTAAAGCAACATTTTTTGTAACAGGAAGAAATCAAGATTATAATTATTTGATTAAAGATGCTTATAATGCAGGACATACGATTGCTCTTCATACGTATAGTCATGAATATTCAACTGTCTATGCTTCAGTTGATGCTTATTTTGATGATTTAAATAAAGTAGGGCAAATGGTAAAAAAAGAAATCGGTTTTGTACCACATTATATTCGTTTCCCAGGTGGAAGTTCAAATACAGTGTCAAGAACATATTGTCAAGGAATTATGTCAACTCTTACAAAAGAAGTTGTTGAAAAAGGATATCAATATTATGATTGGAATGGAGATTCAACAGATGCTTCAGGAAATCATGTAGCTGTAGATAAGTTGATTAGAAACGGGACATCATGTCATGATAATAATGTCATGATTTTATGCCACGATACACAAGCTAAGGATACCACTGTTCAAGCCTTACCTGCTATTATTGAACACTATAAAAATTTAGGCTATACTTTTAAAGGAATTGATGATGCGACATATGCCCCACATCAAAGTGTTAATAATTAATAAAAGTAATGTTCATTTTTGGACATTACTTTTCATTTTATTAAGTTCTACTTTTATTTTTTCAATACTTTTTTCTAATAAATCATAATCATTTTGATTTTGTTTAGAAAGGGAATTTTGATCTTGTAAATAAGAGATATAAGCACTATTTAAAGAGAGCATATCTCCTAGAGTTGTTAAAAAAGCGCCAATAATGGCCTGTTCATCATTTGAAAAACATTCATTAAATGATTGTGAAATGATAACAATCATCTGATTAAGTAAAACAGTATTCATGTAAGGTAGAGACATATAATCACCAATATATTATATGTATCAAAAGATGAGTTGACTGAACGAAATAAATATTTATTGATAAAAAATATAATTATTAAAATAAAAAACTATTGACAAACAAAAAAAGAGGTATAATATATAGACATACATATAAATGAGCGATGAACAAGATACGATTTTACATCCGCTTCCTATAGAGAACATTCGGTTGGTGGAAAGAATGTAGGTAATGATATAAGACCATCACTTGTGAGCTATTATCTTGAAATAAAAGTAGGGAAATCGTAATTTCTGCGTTAAAGAAATAGCATTATAAAAAGATGTGAAGGGGCGATTAAATATCGCAATCTAAGTGGTACCGCGGAACAAGGTTTTCGTCTTAGCGTAAAGTTAAGCGAAAACCTTTTTATATGTGATGATTGATTTAAAAGAGGGGGATTCATTTATGAATGGTTTACTATTACTTGGATTAAGTGCTTTAATTTTAGTAGTGGCTTATTTATTCTATGGTCGTTACTTAGTTAAAATATGGGGAATTGATCCAAAAGCAACAACACCTGCTGTTGCAAAAGAAGATGGGACAGACTTTGTACCTACAAACAAATGGTCAGTCTTTGCTCATCAATTCTCATCAATTGCAGGAGCTGGACCTGTAACTGGACCAGTTATGGCAATGATGTTTGGTTGGCTACCAGCCTTTTTATGGGTTATCGTTGGTGGTGTATTCTTTGGTGCTGTACAAGATTTTGGAGCACTTTATGCTTCTGTTAAAACAGAAGGAAAATCAATGGGACAAATCATTGAAAAATATATTGGACGTAAAGGTAAAAAATTATTTTTCTTATTTTGTTGGATTTTTACATTAATTGTTATTGCAGCTTTCGCTGATATGGTTGCTGGAACATTTAATGGAATTAGTGCTGATGGAGCTAAACTTGCACCAAATGCGAGTGCTGCTTCAATTTCAATTTTATATGTTTTCGTAGCAATGGCCTTTGGTTTATTCTTGAAAAAAGTTAAACTAGAAGGTTTACCAAAAGTGATTCTTGGTATTGCTTTAATTATTGCTATGTTAGCACTTGGAATTATGTTCCCAGTATATGCTACTAAAACAACTTGGATTTATGTTGTCTTTGTATATATTTTCTTTGCTTCAGTTACACCTATGTGGTTACTTAAAACACCACGTGATTATTTAACAACATTCTTATTCATTGGAATGATCGTTGCTGCTGTTATTGGTGTATTTGTAAGCAATCCAACAATTACAACACCTGCTTTTGTAGGATTTAAATCTGCTTCAGGAAGTTATATCTTCCCAACATTATTTGTTACAATTGCTTGTGGTGCCGTTTCTGGTTTCCATTCACTTGTCTCATCTGAAACAAGTTCAAAATTAGTAGAAAACGAAAAAGATATGTTACAAGTTGGTTATGGTTCTATGTTACTTGAATCATTACTTGCTATCTTAGTTATCGTTATTGTTGGTGCTTTACCAAACTTAAAAGCATCTGGTGTCTTAGATAGTACACTTGCTAATATGGCTTTAGCTGATACAGCAACACCATTTACTAAATTCTCAGCTGGTGTTACTGGTTTAGTTGCTCAACTTGGTTTACCTCAGTCATGGGGATTATGCATTATGACAATGTTTGTTTCAGCTCTTGCTTTAACTTCATTAGATGCTGTTGCAAGAATTTCAAGAATGTCTTTCCAAGAATTCTTTGAAGTAGAAGAAGAACAAGAACCAAGTGGTTTAGTTAAAGTTTTAACTAATAAATACGTTTCAACAATTATTTCTTTAGTTTGTGGATATTTATTAAGTTTAGGTGGATATGTTAATATTTGGCCATTATTCGGATCAGCTAACCAATTATTAGCTGCAATGGTTTTAATTTCATTAGCTGTTTTCTTAAAAGTTACTGGAAGAAAAGGATTTATGTTATATATCCCAATGGTATTAATGTTTATCGTTACAATGACAGCATTAGTACAAGCTATCTATGGAATCGTTATGAAATTATTTGTAACAGGTGGATTTGTTTTAATGGTTGATGGTTTACAATTAGTAGTCGCAATCTTACTTGTTGCATTAGGATTAATGATTGGTTTCAACTCAGGAAGTAAACTTGTTAAAGAAAAATAAAGATAATAAAAAAGCTTCATGATGAAGCTTTTTTGTGTTTTAGTTCATATAAGAACCACCATTTATATCTATACCTTGACCAGTAATATATTTAGAGGCATCACTTGCTAGAAAGGCAATAACTTCTGCAACATCCTCTGTTTCACCTAAACGTCCAAGTGGGATACCAGCAGCACTGTAATTTGTATTAGCTGTCATATTTGTGTTGATGACACTAGGACAAACAGCGTTAACATTAATATTATAAGTTCCTAAAACTTTTGCATAACTTTTTGTAGCAGATAAAAGACCACCTTTACTTGCAGCATAACTTACAGAAGAAGCGATACCTCCAATTCGTGCAGCCACAGAAGAAATGTTTACGATTTTTCCATATTTTTGTTTTTTCATAGTTTTGATGGCTTCTCTCATACATAAATGAGCACCTCTTAAATTAATATTCATGCACCAATCCCATTTATCAGCATCCAAATCTTCAATAGGGGTTGTTGGACAAACACCAGCTCCATTAACTAAAATATGAAATGTTGGCATTTTTTCTAATGCAAATTCAAATAGATGTTCAATATCTTCAGGATTAGAAACATCTACTTTGCATGGATAACAGTGACATCCTGTTCCTTCTTCTAGTTTTTTAGCACTTTCTGTTGCTTGCTCAATATTTAAATCAGCTAAAACAACACCAGATAATCCTTTTTTTGCAAGTGCTTTTGCAGCTTCGTAACTGATTCCGCCAGCTCCTCCAGTAACAACAGCATATTTTCCTTCAAATTCTTTATTCATAAATATAATCCTCCTTATCTTTATTATAAAAACAAAAAATAGATAAATCTAATAGATATTAAGAAGAAAATTTATAGATATATTTTATAGAAATTAGGTATTTTTATTTAAGATGTTTTGTTGTGTATTTGACGATAATTAGTATATAATAGTTATCAAAAAGGAAGTGTCAAAATGGAAAAAGAAAATATATACGCTAAAAGAATAGATCAAGTACAAATGTCATCTATTCGTGTTGTTATGGAAAAGGTTGAAAAATTAAAAAGTCAAGGGAAAAGTGTTGTATCTTTATGTGCAGGAGAACCTGATTTTAATACACCAGAAGGCATCAAAAAAGCAACAATTGAGGCTTTAAATGATAACCAAACACATTATAGTTCTAATCGAGGATATTTAGGTTTAAGACAAAAAGTATCACAACTTTTAAAACAACAAACAACCATTGATTATGATAGCGACCAAGAAATTATTATGACATGTGGTTGTAGTGAAGCCATCAATAATACGTGTCAGGCTTTTATTGATGAAGGGGACGAAGTTATTATTTTTACACCAGCCTTTGTTTCTTATCAAAATACAGTTTTATTATGTAAAGGAATTCCTGTAGAAATTCCTTTAAAGCCAAGCAATGGATTTCAAATAGATCTAGATGAAGTTAAAAATAAAATAACAGACAAAACAAAAATGATTATTATTAATAATCCAAATAATCCAACTGGAGCTGTTTATCAAAAGGAAACATTAGAAAAGGTATGCCAACTAGCTCGAGAAAACAATATTTTAATATTAGCTGATGAAATTTATAATCAACTCGATTATGAAAAGCAATATGTTTCTATTGCCTCATTTGAAAACATGAAAGATTATACAATTATTGTTAATGGTTTTTCTAAAGCGTATGCTATGACAGGGTGGCGAATGGGATATATTGCTTCTAGTCAAGAAAATATAGAGCCTATTTTAAAAGTACATCAATATACAACAACATCACAAATGACATTTGCGCAAATAGGAATGGCAAAAGCAATTGATCAAGAAGATGTAAAAGAAGAAGTTCAACATATGGTAGATACTTTCCATGAAAGAAGAACATTTATTATGGAACAATTAGATCAATGTGAAAGTCTTTCATACATTAAACCTCATGGGGCTTTCTATATTATGGTTGATGTTTCTAAAACGGGGCTTAATGGGCAAGAATTTGCGGATAAGTTACTTGATTATGGCGTAGCTGTTGTACCAGCAAGTGGTTTTGGTAAGGACTTTATTGATTTTGTTAGAATTTCTTTTGCTTCATCTAAAGAAAATATTGAAGAAGCATTTGTTAGAATTAAAAAACTTTTATCAGATGTAAAAAAAGCTCAAGATTAATTTCTTTGAGCTTTTTTGTCTTTCTTTATCTGATACATTAAAGCATCCGCTTGATTAATAGCTGTTTCAAAATCATCATTTTGATGTGCTAAATAATATCCAATACTTGTTGAAAGTGAAAAAGGATATTTTTTTGTTTTATTAAAAGAAAATTTGAATACCTACAGGTTAGTGAAAATTAAATTCTATAAGCACCGATTGGACGGCGTTCATGAAGCTGAATTGAATACATGGATTTTCCATCCGTTCTATAATTAGATTAGAAATCAGATGGAGGTATAACCACATGTCAAATAAAGTATTAAAGCCAAAGAAAGCTTCTCTTTATCAGTTCACTCAAAATTATTCAAACAATATTGGTAACTGTATTGAATTCTTCAAATCCATGAAATGGCCTGGGGGATTTTCATGTGACCGTTGCGGATGTCATAAGTATTACCTAGTCAAGCGTGTAGGAAAGACCAAGACTTCATATGTTCTTGAATGTAGCTCATGCCATAAGCAACATTCTCTGCTTTCAGGCACTATTTTTCAGAGCTGCAAACTTGATCTATACAAACTTCTGTTAGGTGTTTTCCTTTTCCTTAATGAAAATAAAGGAATCAGTGCAATAAATTTATGTTCAATACTAGATGTTAACCACAAGACTGCACTTCTTCTAGAGAACAAGTGTAGAATCTTATGTCACTAAGCAATTCAGAGAAGCTGCTCAACAGCCTTTTCTATGAGGCGGATGTCTTTAATATTGGTGCAAAATCCAAGAATAATGCGGGTCGTGCAAGTGAGCAACAGCCTATTCTTGGTATTCTATCTACAGATAAAGGGAATAACTATCCCCGATTTATTAAGTTAAGACGCATCAATGATTATACTGGTCTGTCACTTAAGAAAAATATAGAACAATGTTGTATATTAACACATGCTGCATTGCTTAATACAGATGGCGAGAAAGGCTTTAATACATTAAATGAAGAGATTCAGGTAAAGAACGAGAAGATCAGCTACGAAGAAAAGAATCATAGACTACTCTGGTTAAATATAATAATCGGTAATATTAAAAATAATATTACTGGTATATATCATGGAATAACTAAAAGAGAGATGCCTTTATTCCTGAATGAACAGGAGTATAGATTTAACCACAGAAATATGCGAAAGACTGTTATGGATAAAATCAAGAAATACCTACAGAAATCATTTCCTATCAGTCATAGACAGATAGTATATATCCTGAATATTTCTGCTCCACATTTCTCTTAAATCGTCACCTGTTGATTATGGGGATTCAAAAAACATTATCATTTTATAATTTATAACTGTCAATCCGCCTTACAAAAAATGCGTTTTCGATTTGATACACATCTACATGGTGACTATCCTCTAACCAAACTACATTTTCAACATATATTTTATCACTTCTAAAATCTATACTTACACTATCAATGTTAAATGATGATTTATTAAAGAAAGAGTAAACAAAAATAACCGTAAAAGATAACAGTCCTATACCAATTCCTGATAAAATAATTTGAAAAAATTTTATAATAGAATTTTTTTGTGCTTTTAATATATCAATTGCTATAAAAGTAATAGGTATAAAAAATAAATCTATTAAGAGAACTATATTTATTACTATACTAATGAACGGATGAAAGTAGACAAATTTGTCTAGTCTAGAGTTAATAAGATATTCTATCAAAACAATACTCAATGATATAATATACCACACTAAAGTTCTTCTTTTATTATTCATATGACTAAAATAAGCAATTATTTCTTTAAAAACTTTCATCAAAAATTTCCTCCATATATATCATATTCAAAATTAGATCTTTTTAAGAAAAACGTAATTAATATAATTAATTTTGATTAAATTACCCATAATCAACAGGTCAATCCAATTATTGAAACCATTTTTACACATAAAAGCCAAAAAAATTTAAACTATCATTTCTTATTTTGATAATCACCTGTGGAATGTGGGTATTCAAAAAAGAAAACACTTCATCAGTTATTTTTGTAGAAAGATCTTTCGATGAATAATTGGTAATGATAACAAATTCATCACCACCATAACGAATCGCAATATCTTCTTTAGAAATGACTTTTAAAATAATAGAAGCAATTTCTTTAATAGCACTATCACCCGTATCATGTCCATAAAGATCGTTTGTTTTTTTCATAAAATCTATATCAATAAAATAAATCAATGCTTGTTGATCTTTTTCAATGAGTTGATAATAAAGTTTTTTTCTAGTTGATTCATAAATTAAATCCTTTCGTTTGCCATAGGCGGAAACCCACTACCTTCAGATGGGTTAATGAATCTTTAACATAAAGATTTTCTAATTCCTTGTTTAATAAACTTAAAACATGTTTTTTTCGTATACTTTTAATAGTAAGACCTAATAGCTTTAAGATAATTGTCATATAATTAATAGAAATATTTTTTGAGTAATTATCAAAAGCTAAATAACCAATAGCGACACCATTATTACTTAAAGAAGTATAAATCATATAACGTGATTTATATTCTTGAGGAAGAACTTCTTTTTTAGAAAATTCTTGATAGATATGTTTTTCATCAGGTGAATTTTTGTGATAAGTCATACCCATTAAATACATTTTATCAGAAAAATGAATAATATTTTCAGACATTTCATCAATATATTTTGAATTCATAACCAGATAAATTTGTTTATATCCAAAATTTTGTGATTCTTTTTCAAAAACATCAAATAAATCATAAAAATGAGATGTCTGAGATAAGAGTGTTTCTAAACGTTCTGTTGATTCAAAAAAACAATTACTATGATAAGTATAAGATAAATATTCTTTTTTTAATTCAGAATCATCTTTTTCATTTGTTGGATAACCACAACTCGCACCTTCAATGATTTGAATATCTTCTAAATCTTTAGTTGCTTGTAAAAAGTCTGCTTTTCTAAGTCGTGCTTCTCTTGAAGACATAGGTCCAGAAACATAAGCTACTTTTTGACAATTTCTTTCAGCTGAAATTGTTTGAGTAAGTTTATAAATGGCTTGTTGATTGTCTGTTCCTATATAAACGCAATCTTTAATAGGATCGTTAATAGAAACAACAGGAATATGATATTTATGAGCTTCATCAATCATTTGTTGGCGATAATCTTTATAAAAATTGGAGTTTGTTTGAAAAATCAAAACGTCATAATCTTTAATATCGGGAAGCTTATAGAGTTCTAATAAGCTATCCATAGGGTGAACAAGACCGTAATTTCCAAAGATTTCAAACATATCAATGGATATATCTTGATAATCATTTAAAAATTGATTGATCGCATTTTGTTTTTCTTGGGCAATTTCAAAAAGCCAATCAGATGAAAAAAAAGCAATTTTATAAGTCATAGAAATGCCTCCTTATCTATAATTATATCATCTTTTTGGTAGCGAAAGAATATTGACGGTTTTAAAATAATAGTGTTATAATAACAGTGTTATTTAATGATGGGGGCAATCTATGAGGCAAGAAACCGTAGGTGTTACAGAAAACCTATTAAAAAGTGCAACAGAAGAATTTTTAGAAAAAGGATTTATGAAAGCAAGTCTAAGAAATATATCTGCCAAAAGCGGAGTTAGTACAAATTCTATTTATACTCGTTTTAAAGATAAAGAAGGTTTGTTTTCAGCAATCGTCAAAGAAACAGCGGATGGGTTGATGGATATTTATCTCGAGAGTATTCAAAAAGCAACTTATAGTCCTGATCTTAATCAAGCTAATTATGAAGGAGAGGAAGGCACAGATTTTGTTTTAGATTATATTTATCAACATTTTACAGAGTTTAAATTGATTTTTTGTTGTTCTACCGGTTCTCAATATGAACATTTTTTAGATGAACTTGGAAAAATCGAAGAATCCTATTACCAAGAGCTTGTTGATAAATATGGTAAAGAAGGTTTTACAGTAGATCCATTCTTTATTCATGTATTTTGCCGGGCAGGATGGCAAACGATGTATGAACTTGTTGCACATGATTGTTCCTATAAAGAAGCTCAATCATTTATGAATAGCACAAAGTTATTTAATGTTGCTGGCTGGAAAGCAGTTATGGGAATTGATGAGTAAATAGACAGGGAAACCTGTCTAAAGTTAACATCGATAGTTAGCAAAAACTAACCAATAGGAGGGATTTTATGAAAGAAAAGAAAGAGAGTACATTATCGAAGTTAATGCACTTTGCAGGAAATCATAAGTATTATGTTTATGCTTCATGTATTTTAGCTGCAATCAGTGCCTTTATTGCTTTGGTTCCTTTTTATGATATGTGGCGTATCATCAAAGAGGTATTAGAAGTAAGACCAAACTTTAATGAAGCAATCCATATCAAAAGTTATGGATGGCATGCAGTTTTATTTGCGTTATTAGCTATGTTTTTTTATATCGCAGCCTTAATGTGTTCGCATAAAGCAGCCTTTAGAGTACAAGCGACAATGAGAACGAAAATGATGGAACACATTATGAAACTTCCTCTTGGCTATGTTGAAAGTCAAGGAAGTGGAAAAATTAGAAAAATCGTAATGGAATCAAGTGCCACAACAGAAACCTTTTTAGCACATAATGTGCCAGATAAAGTTGTTTCTAAAGCAACACCAATTGGTTTACTTATTATGATGGCAATCTTTGATTGGCGACTAGGTTTAATGAGTCTTATTCCAGCAATTATTGCTTTTGTCTTAATGTTTACAGCGATGATGGGACCAAAGATGGCAGAAGATATGAAACAATATCAAAATGCTTTGGAAACGATGTCATCAGAAGCTGTTGAATATGTAAGAGGGGTACCTGTTGTTAAAACATTTGGACAAACAATTTTCTCTTTTAAAAGATTTAAAGAAGCAATTGATGAATATGAAAAATGGACGTTAGATTATACAAAGAGTATGATGAAACCAATGGTATGTTTTACAACTTTTGCTAATGGAATCTTTGCGGCATTAATTATTGCTGCTTATTTATTTGCAGGAAATACTATTACAGATCAATTTATTTTGAATCTCTTTTTCTATATTTTAATTACATCTATTTTAACAACGACTTTAATGAAAGTAGCTTATGCCGGTGAATCGCAAATGCTTGTAGAAGATGCTTTAAATCGTATGAATTCAATTATGAATGTACAACCTTTACCTGAAAGTAAACAAATACAAGTACCAAGTGATGCTTCTATTGATTTAGAAAATGTCAGCTTTACGTATCAAGATGCTTCTACTAAAGCCATTGACAACTTAAGTATGCATATTAAAGCAGGAGAACATATTGCTTTAGTTGGACTAAGTGGTGGTGGTAAAACAACTGTAGCTTCTCTTATTTCTCGTTTTTGGGATGTAAATGAAGGAAGTATTAAAATAGGACATGTTGATGTTAAAGATATTGAACAAAAAGAATTAATGAATCAAGTATCTTATGTTTTCCAAGATAGTCGTTTACTTAAAATGAGTATTTTAGAAAATATTCGTATGTCAAGACCAGAGGCAAGTGATGAAGAAGTTATCCAAGCTTTAAAAGATGCCCAATGTCAAGATATTATTGATAAATTCCCTGATGGAGTTCATACCGTTATAGGTTCAAAAGGAGTTTATGTTTCCGGTGGGGAAAGTCAAAGATTATCGATTGCTAGAGCCTTTTTAAAGAATGCGCCAATTCTTATTTTAGATGAAGCATCAGCCTTTGCTGATCCTGATAATGAAGTGCTTGTTCAAAAAGCTTTTGAAAAACTTGCAAAAGATAAAACGGTTGTTATGATTGCTCATCGTTTATCAACGATTACAAATGCAGATTGTATTTATGTATTAGAAAATGGACATATTGTTGAAAGTGGTAAACATGAAGAATTATTAGAAACAAAAGGTGTTTATGAACATATGTGGCATCAATATAATCAATCTGTAAAATGGAAAGTACAAAAGGGGGATGAAGAATAATGATTGAAAAATTAAAACATAAATATGCTTTATCTTCTAAAGGAGCCAATGACATGGCAAGAGCTTTTGTGGCAGTGACACTTTCTAACCTTGTTTTAATGCTTCCTGTGGGATTACTTTATATATTATCATCTTATTTATTAAATCAACAATTACCTAAAGAAAAATTAACGTTCTTTATTGTAGCAATTATTGTAATCTTGATTTGTATTGCTTTAACTACAATTTTTCAATATCGTGCTACTTTTTTATCAACATATATTGAAAGTGGTGTTAGACGTCGTACACTTGCAGAAAAGTTAAGAAAACTTCCTTTATCTTATTTTGGTAAAAAAGATTTAGCGGATCTTACAAATACGATTATGTCTGACTGTGCTCTTTTAGAAACAGCAAGTTCTCATTGGATTCCTGAATTAATAGGAGCCATGATTTCAACGACAATTATTGTCATTAGTTTATTTTTCTTTGATTTTCGTATGGCACTTGCTGCTGTTTGGGTGATGCCTATTGCTTTTGCGATTGTTCTTTATTCAAGAAAAGCATTACGAAAAACACATGAAAAAACCAATGAATATCGTATTAATTGTTTAGATAGTATTCAAGAAGGTTTAGAAACATTAAGAGATTTAAGATCGAATAATATGTGTGATACGTATATGGAATCTCTTAATAAAAAAATCAAAGCTGTAGAAAATCATGATATCTTTGCGGAATTTACCAATGCGGCTTTTGTTTGCAGTGCTCAAATGATTTTAAAACTTGGCATGGGAACAGTTGCACTCGTAGGAAGTTATTTATTAGTCAAAGGTGAAATCACAGTTCTTACATTCTTTATGTTTTTACTTGTTGTAACACGTATGTATGAACCTTTACAAATTTCTTTACAAAACTTATCTGCAATGATTAGTCTTGATACTAATTGTAAACGTATGGATGAGATTTTATCCCATGAAGAACAAACAGGAGTTGATACACTTACAAATGAAGGTTATGATATTGTATTTGATCATGTGGCTTTCTCTTATAATCAAAAAGAAAAAGTATTATCAGATGTATCATTTGTCGCAAAACAAGGAGAAGTCACAGCATTAATTGGGCCAAGTGGTGGTGGTAAAACAACCATTTCACGACTTGCTGCACGTTTTTATGATATTAACCAAGGAAAGATTACCGTTGGGGGAATGGATGTTTCAAAGGTTGAACCTGAAAAATTATTAGAACTTTATTCAATTGTTTTTCAAGATGTCACATTATTTAATAACACAGTTATGGAAAATATTCGTATTGGTAAAAAGGATGCAACCGATGAAGAAGTGATTGCTGCAGCAAAATTAGCGCATTGTGATGAATTTGTTGAAAAAATGCCTGATCAATGGAATACAATGATTGGTGAAAATGGTTCTGAATTATCAGGAGGACAACGACAAAGAATTTCTATTGCTAGAGCCTTCTTAAAAGATGCTCCAATTATCTTAATGGATGAAGCAACAGCTTCATTAGATGTAGATAATGAATCATTGATTCAAGAATCTATTTCTAAATTAATTGAAAATAAAACAGTTTTAGTTATTGCACATCGAATGAGAACAGTAGATGGTGTTGATAAAATTGTTGTTTTAAAAGAGGGTGTTGTTGCTGAACAAGGGAAGCCACAAGAATTAAAACAACAAAAGGGGATTTATAAACATATGGTTGATATGCAAATGCAATCAAATGCATGGAAATATCAATAAATTTAAAAGGAAAACTTGAGTATTTTTGCTCAAGTTTTTTCTTTATAAGAATATATTTCAGTAATAAAATACTTGCACGATAATAAATAATCATTTATACTGTATAACAAATTCATGAAATAGGGGGAATTGACATGATTGATACAGGGAATACAGGGAAAGAGGCAATAAATTAAAATAGAGTTCAAAATGGACTCTATTTTAATTTACTATTTACTATCGTAATTTACAAATGAATGATTTGCTAAAAATTCATCAGCTTCTTTTATAAGTTGATTTAATTTTTCATCTTCTACTTCTAAGCTTGAACCATACAACTATTATAAGTTTCTAAAAGAGAAGCTAAAGAAATACCATGAGGTTTAATATCTTTATATTGATCAAAATCAATATTTGTTGGATCTTCAGAGAGTTGAGATAATCTCATCCAGCCAAACCTAAATTCTTTTTCATTGTGTTCTATGACTTTTAAAATAAATTATTCTCTATTGATTGGAATAACCGTATAAGATACAATTTATTTACTAAAAGTAAAAACTGAGGAGAATTATTATGAAAAGTACTAAGACACAAAAAATGTATATTACACTAATCAGTTTGATGAAACAAATAAATGCTTTAGAAGAACATCTCTACATAAAATTAGTCAATCGTACCTATCGTGGCATTAAACTGACAGTACAGGGACAAAAAATTTATGATGAAGCTAAAATACTTATCGAAAATTCAGATAATTATTTGAATAAAATCCAAGAGAAAACATCTTCTATGATTCATATTGGTTCTTCGTTTTTAAATTCGGCAAAAGAATTTATTGATTTATGGCATAGTATACAAACCTTAATACAACGTTATAAATTACGTGGTGTTCCTTATGAAGGCGATCATGATAAAATCATGGAAGTTTATCAATCGTTAGGAATAAAATTTGATTTTTTAATTGGTGCGTTTAATTCAAATCCAATTCTTTCTTTTGCTTCTTGCAAACAATTAGGAACTTATAATGTTTGTGTAGCTCTGCCTAGAAGTCATCCACTAGCAAAAAAGAAAAAACTTTCAATTACGGATTTATATAATGAAAAACTTTTATGTGTCAGTAGTGGGGATTGTTTAAATATTGATGATTTTAGAAAGAATATGCAAATGTTTTATCCTCAAATTATTTTAGAGGATGTCGGTTACTTTTATGATTTAGATACATTCAATCGTTGTGAAGAAGAAGGTTGTCTTTTATTAACACTTGATGCTTGGGATCTTATTCATCCTTCATTAATTACTTTACCAGTTGATTGGTCTTATCAAATGCCATATGGCTTGCTTTGTCAAAAAATTCCTCAAAACAAGTTGAGGAATGCTTAAAGGAAATTAATAAATATGTCAAATAGAACAAAATTACAATTAGAAGATGCATTTAAAGAACTTTTATTAGAGAAAACATTTCATAAAATAACGATTAAAGATCTTACGGATAAATGCCATATAAGTCGCATGGCTTTTTACTATCATTTTCAAGATTTGTATGATTTAACAGAATGGATTTTAATAGAAGATGCTCGAAAAGCTTTGAATGAAAAGAAAAATTATGCGCATTGGAAAGAAGGACTTTCTAATATTTTTGAAGCGGTTTATATTAATAAACCATTTATTCTAAATGTCTATCATGATATTTCTCGAGATAAAATTGAAAAGATATTATTCAAACTTGTTCATGAATTGATAGAATCTGTTGTTGAAGAAAGAAGTAAAGATATTTTTATTTTAAATCAACAAAAGGATTTTATTGCTCATTTTTATAAATATGGGTTTGTTGGTGTAATGTTGGATTGGATTGATTCGGGAATGGATGAAGATTATCAAATGATTCTAGATGATTTAGAAATGACGGTATTAGGAACAATCGATTTATCGATACAAAACTTTACAAATAGGAAGAAATGATAAAAAAATTATCATTTCTTTTTTATTGTAAATTTTATCTAAAATAAGGGAATGCTATGATTGAAGTGTAAAAAGAAAGGTGGAGTTGTTTATGAATCGTAAAAGTTTAACGATTGCTGCAACAACAGCGACGGCCGTTTCATCAGCAATCCTTGTTGCTAAAAAAGTAAAGAATAATAAAAAGGATGAAAAGATAAATACGTATCGAAATACAGAATTAGGAAAGTATGATAAAAATGATAAAGGAATTTATTATACAAATGGAAATTATGAAGCTTTTGCCAGACCTAAAAAACCAGAAGGTGTTGAAAATAAAAATGCGTATTTAATAGGAAGTGGTCTAGCAAGTTTAGCGGCAGCTTGTTTCTTGGTAAGAGATGGACAAATGCCTGGAAAAAATATTCATATTTTAGAAGCAATGGATCTTGCTGGTGGTGCCTGTGATGGTATTTTTGATCCTTCTAGAGGTTATATCATGCGTGGTGGTCGTGAAATGGAAAATCATTTTGAATGTTTATGGGATCTATTTAGAAGTATTCCTTCACTAGAAATCAAAGATGCCAGTGTATTAGATGAATTTTATTGGTTAAATAAAGAAGATCCTAACTATTCTTTATGTCGAGCAACTATTAATAGAGGACAAGACGCTAAAACCAATGGACAATTTAATTTAAGTCAAAAAGGTTGCATGGAAATCATGAAACTGTTTATGACAAAAGATGAAGATCTTTATGATAAAACGATTGAAGATGTTTTTGATGAAGAAGTTTTTAATTCAACATTTTGGATGTATTGGCGTACCATGTTTGCCTTTGAAAATTGGCATAGTGCTTTAGAAATGAAACTTTATTTTCAACGTTTTATTCACCATATTTCGGGCTTACCTGATTTTAGCGCTTTAAAATTTACGCGTTATAATCAATATGAATCACTTATTTTACCAATGCAAAAGTATCTTGAAAAACATGGGGTTGATTTTCAATTTAACACAGAGGTAACGAATGTTTTATTTGATATTAAACCTGATAAAAAAGTTGCTAAAACGATTGAATGTAACGTAAAAGGAAAAGAAAAAAGAATTTCCCTTAGCGAAAATGATTTGGTTTTAATTACCAATGGAAGCTGTACAGAGGGTACAATTTATGGAGATCAAAATCATGCTCCTAATGGAAATGCAGAAATGCGAACAAGTGGATGTTGGAATTTATGGAAAAATATTGCTAAACAAGATAAATCTTTTGGCCATCCTGAAAAATTCTGTAGTGATATTCAAAAAACAAATTGGGAATCGGCAACAGTTACAACATTAGATGATAAGATTATTCCCTATATTACGAATATTTGTAAAAGAGATCCTAAAACAGGACATGTTGTTACAGGAGGTATTGTCAGTTGTCAAGATTCATCATGGCTTTTAAGTTGGACCATTAATCGTCAAGGTCAATTTAAACAACAAGATAAAGATAAAGTCTGTGTGTGGGTTTATGGATTGTTTACTGATACAATAGGAGATTATGTTAAAAAGCCAATAAAAGATTGTACAGGAAAAGAAATTACCATGGAATGGTTGTATCACCTTGGTGTTCCAGAAGAATTAATAGAAGACTATGCAACCAACAGTGCTATCTGTATACCAACTATGATGCCTTATATTACAGCTTTCTTTATGCCAAGAAGAAAAGAAGATCGTCCGGATGTTATTGTTAAAGATGCAACTAATTTTGCCTTTTTAGGACAATTTGCACATACACCAAGAGATACTGTATTTACTACAGAATATTCGGTAAGAACAGCGATGGAAGCTGTTTATGGTTTATTAGGTGTTGATCGAGGTGTTCCAGAAGTATGGGGCAGTGTTTACGATATTCGAGAACTTTTAGATAGTTCTGTAAAATTAATGGATGGGAAATCACCCTTAGAGATGAATTTAGGTCCTTTAAATATAATCAAAAAGCCTTTAATAAGAAGTATTAAAGGAACGGTTATTGAAAAATTATTAAAAGAGCATCAAATTTTAAAAGAAAATGAAAAGTAATTGATTTTTTACCATGAAATTTTAAAAACGTCAGGAAACATTTGATAAAGTATTTTACCAGCTTGTTGAGGAGACAAATCAAACTTACCAAGAATATAATGTTGGTACATGATAGAAGCGCCACCACAAAAAACATCTAATAAAAGAAGATCTTTATCTTCAAATTGGATGTTTTTTATTTTACACATCTCAATAAAGGTATTATAGGAATATTGGTAGATAAAATCTCCTAAAGAATTAATACCGGTATAATCAAAAGCATTTTTTAAATAATGAAGCTCTTTACTCATATTAAATAAATTAACGAAGACATCTTCATAATTGTGATTTTGACTACTATGCATATATTGGTCTAGGATCCTTTTATAATTATCATTCATCACGTCATATTTATCTTTATAGTGACGATAAAAAGAGGATGTTGAAACATGAGCTTCTTTATCTTCTCCTAAAACATATTTATCAATATGTTTTTTTATTTCTTCTTCAAAAGGAAGAACATCTTTAGGAAATTCTTCATCGTTCATGTTTGAATTTTTATAACGATAAATGGTAATACTTTTTGTTTGTCAATCAACTGTATAAATTTTGCTGAAGTTATTTCCCAAAGTGTTAAAGATATCAATTATATTAAGAGGGAGATTATTCTTTATTTCTTTGTTCATCTTAATCACTACTTTCAAGTCATTTTTATTTAACTTATTATATCACGGTATGATTTTAATGGATACGAAAATGAAAAATAATCTAAATGATTAATAAGTATTTCAAATTACAATTTTTATATATTTGTTTGCCATGCGTTTAAATTATCTAATATATATTGATATACAAGCTGATTTTGCTTTTCGTTTAAAATTTCATGACGCATATTTTCAAAAAGATAGGAATCTACACACATATAACCTTTAGATTTTATGTTGGAAACAGCTTTGTTGAATTTTACTTCATTTGTAATGCAAGGATCATCTTTACCAGCAATAAATAAAATAGGTAAAGAGGGATTAGACATTGTCCAGTTTTCATTATGATATGTATTTATTACAAGATTAAAGAGAGATTCAAAGCCATTTGCGGTAAAAGTAAAATAACATAAAGGATTTTTGTTATAAGAATCTACAATATTTTCATCACTACAAATCCAACTGTTAGGAATATCTGTATGAAACCTTTTATTAAAAGCTTGAAAACTTAAATTTTGAATTAATTGAGGACGATAATGATCATCTTTGACTTTTGAATAGATACGAGCTATTTTTATTCCTATAGGAGCAAGAGGATTATCACTAGGACTTCCACAAACAATTAAACCATCAATATCTTGATCATACTTTTGGCAAAAACAGCGCACGACTAAAGACCCCATACTATGTCCTAAAAGATAGAGTGGGAGATAAGGATATTGTTGTTTAATCATCAAAGTAATTTGATGGAGATCTTCAACAATTGCTAGATGACCATTATCATAAAAATACCCCAAATCATTTTTGTCTTTTATACTTTTTCCATGTCCACGATGGTCATGAATAATACATAAATAACCTTGATTTGATAAGAAATTCATAAAGTCGATGTATCTCTCTTTATGCTCACACATACCATGAGAAATTTGTACAATTCCTTTTGGGCTTTCACAAGAAATAATAATGCCATCTAATTTTAGTTGATCATAATTTGATTTTATTTGAAAACTTTTGTACATATTTATCACCTAACTATATTATAACTAAAAAACAAATATTTTGATATGATAAAGAATTAATATAACAAAAAAAGTCTTGATAAAATCAAGACTTTTTAGCTTTTTTTAGGAAAACCCTAATTATTTACAAGCTTCTTCAATTGCAACAGCAACAGCTACAGTAGCTCCAACCATTGGGTTGTTACCCATACCGATTAATCCCATCATTTCTACGTGAGCAGGAACTGATGAAGAACCAGCAAATTGAGCATCACTGTGCATACGTCCCATAGTATCAGTCATACCATAAGAAGCAGGACCAGCAGCCATGTTATCAGGATGTAAAGTACGTCCAGTTCCACCACCAGATGCAACTGAGAAGTATTTTTTACCTTGTTCAATACATTCTTTTTTGTATGTTCCAGCAACAGGATGTTGGAAACGAGTAGGGTTAGTAGAGTTACCAGTGATTGATACATCTACACCTTCTTTATGCATGATAGCAACACCTTCACGTACGTCATCTGCACCATAGCAGTTAACTTTAGCACGTGGACCATCACTATAAGCAGTTCTAGATACTTCTTTAACTTCTCCAGTAAAATAATCGAATTGAGTTTCTACATAAGTGAAACCATTGATTCTTGAGATGATTTTAGCAGCATCTTTTCCTAAACCATTTAAGATAACTCTTAATGGATTTTTTCTTACTTTGTTAGCTTTTTCAGCAATTTTGATTGCACCTTCAGCAGCAGCGAAAGATTCATGTCCAGCTAAGAAAGCGAAACATTGAGTATTTTCGTTTAATAACATTGCTCCTAAGTTACCATGACCTAAACCTACTTTACGATCATCAGCAACAGATCCTGGAATACAGAATGATTGTAATCCAACACCGATTGTTTTAGCAGCATCTTCTGCTTTAGTATCACCATTTTTAATTGCCATAGCAGCACCAACTGTATATGCCCAACAAGCGTTTTCGAAACAAATTGGTTGTGTAGATTTTACGATATCATAAACGTTGATACCTTTTTCATCACAAATAGCTTTTGCTTCTTCGATTGATTTGATATCATATTTAGCTAATGCAGCGTTAATTTGATCAATTCTTCTTTCATAACTTTCAAATAATGCCATTTTTTCGTATCCTCCTATTATTCTTTTCTTGGATCGATGTATTTAGCAGCATCGTTGAATCTACCGTAGTTACCTTTAGCAGCTTCTAAAGCTTCATTAGCATCTTTTCCATCTTTAATCATTTCCATCATTCTACCTAAGTTAACGAATTCGTAACCGATAATTTCATCATTTGTATCTAAAGCGATACGAGTAATGTAACCTTCAGTTAATTCTAAGTAACGAGGTCCTTTTAATTTAGTAGAGTATGATGTACCTACCATTGATCTTAAACCTTTACCTAAGTCTTCAAGACCAGCACCTACAGGTAATCCACCTTCAGAGAATGCTGATTGAGTACGTCCATAAACGATTTGTAAGAATAATTCTCTCATAGCTGTGTTAATAGCGTCACAAACTAAGTCAGTATTTAAACCTTCTAATAAAGTTTTACCAACTAATGCTTCACTAGCCATAGCAGCAGAGTGAGTCATACCTGAGCATCCAACAGTTTCGATTAATGCTTCTTCAATGATACCTTCTTTAACATTTAAAGTAAGTTTACATGCACCTTGTTGTGGAGCACACCAACCAATACCATGTGTTAAACCAGAAATATCTTTGATTTCTCTTGAATATACCCATTTTCCTTCTTCAGGAATAGGAGCACATCCGTGTGATGCACCACGATTTACAGTGCACATTTCTTCAACTTCATGTGAATAAATCATTTTTTATTTTCTCCTTTCATCACATTAATGATCACAAACATTAAAAAAGAAATAACGTAAAACTACATAAATTTCTTCCTTCAGGTGAAGGAATTCACCTGAACAAATTATAAAGTGTCGATTAAAGAAAGTCAATGAAACAAGAAAGATAAATAAATGAAAAAAGAAATTTTTTTGTATCTATCAAAGAATATTTTATAAAAAAAGGGACAAAATAGTATTTGAAGTTGAAAAAAAGTAGTCAAAAAGGGTTGACACACAAGGTTAGTATATGCTAACTTATAGACAGTTAGTTACAGCTAACTTCGTGTTAATAAATCATTTTTTATTGATACTAGATCACAAACAAAAATCACAAACACAAACAAAACAAAAATGAAAGAAGGAAGTATTAAAATGGATTTAATTCAAAGTATTAAAGCACGCGAAGTATTAGACTCTCGTGGAAATCCAACTGTTGAAGTTGAAGTTAGAAGTGAATGTGGAGCTTTTGGTAGAGCAATCGTACCAAGTGGAGCTTCTACAGGAATTTATGAAGCCGTTGAATTAAGAGATGGAGATAAATCACGTTATTTAGGTAAAGGTGTTTTACAGGCTGTTAAAAATGTAAACGAAGTGATTGCTCCTGAATTATTAGGGTATGACGTTTTTGCTCAAAGAGAAATCGATCAGGCAATGATTGATTTAGATGGTACAGATAATAAAGGAAAACTTGGAGCAAATGCTATCTTAGGTGTTTCTCTTGCCGTTGCTAAATGTGCTGCTGATTCATTAGGTATGCCATTATATCGTTATATTGGTGGAGCTAATGCTCATGTTATTCCTACACCAATGATGAATATTATCAATGGTGGAGCACATGCTGATAACAACATTGATTTCCAAGAATTTATGATTATGCCAGTTTCAGCTCCTACATTCAAAGAAGCGATTCGTATGGGTGCTGAAGTATTCCATAATTTAAAAGCTGTATTACATGATAAAGGATTAAATACTGCTGTAGGTGACGAAGGTGGATTTGCTCCTAACTTAAAATCAAATGAAGAAGCTATTCAAACAGTTATCGAAGCTATTGAAAAAGCAGGTTATAAACCAGGTGTAGATGTTAAACTTGCAATGGATGTTGCTAGTTCAGAATTCTATAAAGATGGTAAATATGTTTTACCGGGTGAAGGAAATAGAACATTTACTTCAAAAGAGTTAGTTGATTTCTACGGTGAACTTGTTGAAAAATACCCAATTATTTCTATCGAAGATGGTCTTGATCAAGATGACTGGGACGGATGGAAATATTTAACTGAAAAATTAGGTAAAAAAGTACAATTAGTAGGGGATGACTTCTTTGTAACAAATACAAAACGTTTACAAGAAGGTATTGCTAAGAAAACTGCAAACTCTATCTTAATTAAAGTTAACCAAATTGGTACTTTAACTGAAACACTAGAAGCTATTCAAATGGCTCAAAAAGCAAACTATACTGCTGTTGTTTCTCATAGATCCGGTGAAACAGAAGATACAACAATTGCTGATATTGCTGTAGCTACAAATGCTGGACAAATTAAAACTGGTTCTGCATCAAGAACAGACCGTATTGCTAAATACAATCAATTATTAAGAATTGAAGATGAATTAGGAAAACAAAGCTTATATGGTGGCGTTGATTCATTCTATCAATTAGATCAATAATTTTGCTATTAAAAGATAATATTGTTATATCCCTTTAACGATTAAATCGTAACTTCCCAATTTTAGACTAAATCATATAAGAAATATTATCTTTTAATAATATAGATAAAAAAGGTGATGTAAGTCATCTTTTTTGTAAATAAATTACATTCTTTATTTAATTAGGAGAAATTAATGAAAATAACTCTCTAAATATTTTAAAAAGGTATACAATTTTTATCCTATATATAAAATAAAGATTGTCATTTACTTAATAAATTAAATACCTTCCGTATTTTTTTGACTACTTGCGGAAATGACACGAAAATCATTTGCAGCTGCAAATGATTTTTTATATATAGACATGTAAATAAATTACATCATTTTAAAAAGTTAAAAAGAATGTTGTAAATAAAAAACAAAAACTAATGTAAGCCTTTAACAAAGAAAAATGTCACGTTATGATAATCATGTCAAAATTAATTAAGGGAGGAAATAATTATGGACAAAATGGCAGATGTCTTAGGTCGTGCTGGTGCATGGTGCGGTCAAAACAAATATTTATCTGCAATTAAAAATGCGTTCC
>NZ_JAJDKA010000169.1:0-414 GCF_020589945.1 Faecalibacillus sp. MSK20_93
TGTAATATTGAAATATGTGAATGTGGATTTGTATTTTCTTCCTTGTGGCTCGACTACTTTAGAAAGGATCTTACCACACCTTATTCCTAAACAGTGATTAGTTAGATGAGTCTTTGAATTCTTATTTTGAACCAGGTTTTGTGGTTTAAGTGTTGTGGGTACCATTTCACATAATTTACTTTGAAAGGATTTTTACATATGAAATTAATTGGCATCGACATTGGAAAAAACAAACATTTCTTTTGTATCATGGATCAACAAACTGGTGAGATCATCTCTCAGCCTATTTCTTTTTCTAATGACAAAGAAGGTTTTGATTTCCTAATACAAAAAATTAAATCTTACTCGAAAGATTCTGTACTTATTGGTATGGAAGATACGGGACATTATCATTTTGCTTTGTTGAAATACCTT
>NZ_JAJDKA010000170.1:0-413 GCF_020589945.1 Faecalibacillus sp. MSK20_93
ACGGGTATCTATATGGGCTATTCCGTTGATACGGGAAGAAATGTGTACCTGCAACCGTCCCTTGCCAGTCAAGGTGTGAAAGGTACAGTTACCAACGCTTTAGCGTCTGCTTTTGTCGGTTCGCTTGGCGGTGGGAAGTCGTTCTGTAACAATCTTCTGGTATATTATTCGGTTCTCTTTGGGGGACAAGCGGTTATCTTAGACCCTAAAAGTGAGCGTGGCAACTGGAAAGAAACGCTCCCAGAGATAGCCCATGAAATCAATATCGTAAACCTTACCAGCGACAAGGACAATGCAGGACTTCTTGACCCGTTTGTGATTATGAAGAACGTAAAAGACGCTGAAAGTCTGGCAATCGACATCTTGACATTCCTTACGGGTATTTCCTCTAGGGACGGCGAAAAATTCCCCGT
>NZ_JAJDKA010000171.1:0-406 GCF_020589945.1 Faecalibacillus sp. MSK20_93
ATACCGTCCAGCCAGTTCCACGGAAGCCACGACCAGCTATTATCCACATAAAAATCAAGCTGGTAGTTGGAAAGGGGATATTTTGAATAAAGATTTTCTGCGTTTATGGTATCGTCCACAAGCCCCGTCGCATGAGCCACCGTCCCCAAAAGTGAAAGCAGGATAAGGGAGAGTGCCACCACGAACAGAGCCATTTTGAGAAAGTGGAAAATCTTCCTTTTTGTGAACGCACCTTTTATCCTTTCTTTCATCACTCCACCTCATTTCTCTGTACGGGCGGTCTGGTATCAAAGGCGTGTAGCAGTTCTTCAAAAACGGGGTGTATCTGTACCACACCGACACGCCCGTATAAGTCCTGCAATAAGCATTGTCCGTTCTCCAAATCACGCAAGCGTTTCTGGTTGTT
>NZ_JAJDKA010000172.1:0-401 GCF_020589945.1 Faecalibacillus sp. MSK20_93
CCTAAATTACACATCTTTTTAACCTCCTTCTCTATTTCTTCAAATCCATATTCTTTCATAACTTCTTTCTTTATCAAAAGATCGTATGTATTATTTAAAAATATGACTAATGGTGTCTTGATCCAATCACTATCTTCATACTTATCTTTGATATCATGATCTTTATTTAAGTATATCATAATCTGTTCGCTTTTATCATAACTTTCTAACCTTTCAATAGTACTTCCACTGATATTTTCTAATTTAGAGTTTATGCGATTGACATGTCCATCTCGCTTTTTAGCAGCTTGTGGAAGTATCCACATGACATAGGCCTTTTTCATTCCATCATAGTTTCTATAATCATATTCCTTTCCATTTTGACTGGTAATCATTCTTGAAAGATAATCATTTCCTCTTGT
>NZ_JAJDKA010000173.1:0-380 GCF_020589945.1 Faecalibacillus sp. MSK20_93
TAGGTAAAAACATTGCAAAGATAATAAAAAGTATCTGGCTAAACAACATCATGCCCGTAAGCAAGAATACAAATATCGTTATCCCTAAATTGAAGAACAGTAGGAAGAACACCATACCTAAACGGTTCACTACCTGCGGTATTGTCAGATTGTTGTTGTCGTTGTCCTCGATTTCTGTTTTCACGACTTCCTCTCTGGTTTTCCCGTCCTCGTCCTCTGGACTTGCCGATACAAGAGCTTCGACACGGTCTGCCCCGATTTCTTCTGTGTTGCTGTTACCGAATTGCAGAAGTAGCCACGGCTGTTCCACTTGAATAGAAAATAGGCTGTCCCGTATCAAGTCCACGCTGTCCTTGCCCTCGCTGTCAGAGTTGGGGAGC
>NZ_JAJDKA010000174.1:0-377 GCF_020589945.1 Faecalibacillus sp. MSK20_93
CAGAAACACCCTTGCCTGTGTTTTTAATGATGCAAAGTACAGAAAAATCAAAATGAAAAAGCTCTTTATTAAAAAATCCAAATGCCCCTACTCCTATAAAAATGACAGAAACAAGATCGTTTTCGGTTCTGTTTTGACTTTACATACTTTTGGCAGAGATTTGAAATGGAATCCCCATATCCACCGCCTTGTTTGTGAAGAAGCTTTTGATACCAAAAAAAATAAAATGAAGAACTATTCTTTTATTTCCTATGAAAAACTCAGAAAGACTTGGATGTATCAGGTCCTTGATCTTCTTTCAAAACAAGAACTTGAGAATTTTAATTATCTCAAACAACGTTTCTATAAAGAACTTGTAAACGGCTTTTATGTCTACG
>NZ_JAJDKA010000175.1:0-373 GCF_020589945.1 Faecalibacillus sp. MSK20_93
ACTTCTAATAATTGTCATTGAAAAACAACAGCTAGAATTCTGGCTGTTGTTTCTTTTTATAGTTCATTTATCATTGATATTGTCTAGATACTATGAAAGGAACTATATGAATAATGATATCATGAAATTTTTAAACATTGAAGATAAAGACATAATTATCTCTAAGATTTTAATTGATGGAAATACTAAGATAATTTATTTAGAAAAGATTCTCAAAGTCGAATATTGCCCTGCCTGTTCTTCTAGAATGCATTCAAAAGGAAAATATATTAGAAAAATAAATCATCCTATCCTACAAGATGGCTATCAATTAAAACTTATTGTAACTCAAAGAAAATGGAGATGTACCAATCCTCAATGTAATCTTTACTTC
>NZ_JAJDKA010000176.1:0-363 GCF_020589945.1 Faecalibacillus sp. MSK20_93
TATAGGTTGCTTTCACATTGCTTGTCTGTTCTCCCTCTTTTATCTGCTGATCTACTTCGTAGGTAGCAGAAAAAGTGTCCGTTCCCGACTGTTCGATACTCCATACAATCACATCTGTAACTGTGGAGCTGGTCGGTATATCCGTTCTGATTGTATCAACATTCAAGTCTTGCAATTCCTTTGTCAGATAACCGTTGATTGCCTGCGTCCTTGCTTCAATCGCTTCTTTGCTGTTATTCCATGTGTAATAGGACTTCGCAAAGTTTTTCACGAAATTTTCTATCCCGTTGGTGTCCTGCAAGCGAAGTTCAATGATTTCTTTTTCATGGGTCGTGTGCTGGTCGATAGCCGTAAAATTCTTAT
>NZ_JAJDKA010000177.1:0-357 GCF_020589945.1 Faecalibacillus sp. MSK20_93
AACTCTTTTACATGGATAAATGACAGACGTATATCTAATGGACCATGTGAAGGTAAAAACAATTATGTAAAGAAGATCTTATCCAATGCAAATGGTATGTCCAATTTTCAACGTGCAAGAAACAGAATCCTATATTCTCAAAACAAATATGAAACTTACACAATGAATGAACATACAGACAGAATAAAACGTATAGGAAATCCTAGAGGAGCCTACAAAAAATAAAATAAAAATAGAAAACAAATAAAAGGAGGAAAACCAGGACCAGACATCATCCTAATTTTCCTCTTAAAAAAGCACAGAATATTTTAGAGGGAATACTGATTCCACATCAATATCCCCCTTAATAATTTAGAG
>NZ_JAJDKA010000178.1:0-357 GCF_020589945.1 Faecalibacillus sp. MSK20_93
TTTTTCAAAAGAGGTCATTAAATCACACCTTTCATTCCCTATATGGTGCGGAAAGAGGGATAAACGCTTTTCAAATCATAGAGGAAAGGGGGTGAGATTGATGAAACCGTCTGACTTCCAGAAAACAGTTCAATGTCGCTTTGAAAGTTGTTTGAAGAAAGTTGTCCGTCATGTTGTAAAGGACTACCAGCAAGGATTGAAACGACGAAAAGATAAAGAAATTCCAATTTGTGAACTTCCAGAAATTTTCGTTGAAAATTTTGCTGTGTGGGACGATTACGAAACAGATTATACAATCTTTTCAGTATGTGGCATTGATATTCGTGTCCTTGATGATGAGCTGGCAGAAGCCTTGAA
>NZ_JAJDKA010000018.1:0-47098 GCF_020589945.1 Faecalibacillus sp. MSK20_93
GGACTAAGCACCAAAGTACTTTTTTTCTTGTGTCCGTTTTACAGGGTCCATTTTATTCTTCTCCTCTTTTTTATTTTTTGAATTCTATTTAAATTTTGACTTTATCTATATATTTTATAGATTTCCTACTTATTTCAAGAAAGTCTAATTTTATTTCTCGCTCGTTTGAAAATAAACTATATAAAGTTTTCCTTTGCATACACATTTATACCTTCATATAACCACTCTTCAAGATATATCTATCCACTATTTTCGTAAAATATTTGAAAATTTATAATTAAAATAACCAAGTATTCCAACAATACTTTTTTCATATACAATAATTTTAATTCAAGTACTACTAGTTTATATAGTTTGAATTAAAAAATAATAAATTATCGTTCTACCTTAATTTAGAGACTACTTACATAACAACTAAAAGTAGACTTCAAAATTATACGATGCTAACAAGTCATATTCTTATTTATTATTTTATAATATTACCTATTTTATATATGTGTTTATTGACAAAAATATTCTTTATGCTATATTTAAGATAGAAAACGTTTTCATTAATATTTATTTTATAGGAGGGGTGATTAAAATCAAAAAATATGTATCTTTATTTATCTTTTTATTAGTTCTATTAATACCTATCCAAGTTTTTGCAGAATATCAGCAGTTTGTTAGAAGATCAGATACTTTTAAAGTAGGACAATATGGTCAATTTGAACAATGTGTTGTTATTAATAAAGATCTCAGTACTAAGGTAATATCCTTTAATTCATGGGGAAATTATGCAGTTAAAAACAATAATGGATATAGCATCACAATGGTTTCAAGAAAACACGAAAAAAAGAATAATAAATTATACATTTACCTTACAGTAAAAGGTTATGACTTTAATACAAAAAAATATAGTTCAAATTATAATTTTAGTTTTACAATAAGTTCTTAAAATTAATAAAGTGACTGGATCTGTAACAAAATTCTCTGAAAAAAATAAAAAAAGAACAATGAAATAGTCAAAACTGTAACATTGTTCTTTTTGTTATATAATGAGCACATTACCCGCATAATTTTAATAGTCAACGATTAAGAGATGAATTTCTTAATACTATGAAAAATAATATTTTACGTATTAACTTTAAAAACTTCTAAAATATAATCTTACCAAAAAAATCATCTCAATTTTTTCCAAATGAAAAAGTGATTATAGAATATAACAATAAATAAATTAGTGACAGAAAATTTTTTTAAACTCCATACCCATAAATAGATTTGCTACTTAAATTATAACTTTTTTCTCTAACCTCATTTTTGCTATTACCTTCTATAGTGAATACTTTTCCATTTTCAACTTTTTCAACAATACCTACATGATCTGTATGACCATCCTGTTGCCAATCAAAAAATATAATATTTCCTGTCATTGGCACATAAGTTTTATCTTTCCATCTGTTATTTTTCTTATACCAATTTTCTCCATCTGTACATAGAGAAAACTTTGGTACTGAACTATCATCTAACATTCCACTTTCATTTGCACACCATGATACAAAAATGGCACACCAATTTACTTTTTTATTGAATCCATACCATGTCCAATATTTACTTCCACTTGTTGTTCCAACTTGTGACTTTGCAACTTCTACTATATTGTTATTTCCAATATGATAATACCTTAAAACATGTGCAACGTAATCAGGATCACCATAAACATTTGTTTTTAATTTTGCCTTCATTTCATCAGAAAACACCTTTGCATTTGCTCTAGTATATCCTCCAAAATGTTCATTTGCCCAACTTATATATCCGTTTCCATAATTATACCCTTGAAGGGCTAATGATATATGCTCGGTATCTCCACTTGAAGCTACTTTTGCATCGTTTAAGCAACTAGCTAAATGTTGTATTCCTACCTTAATGGAATAATCAGCATCTGTTATTCCATTATGAACCCTTGGATATTTTTCATTAAATCCACATTCTGATGACTGCATAGGGTCATTTCCCTTTCCTCCGCTTTCTTGCATCATTACTGCCTGTATCAAAGAAACATAATCATCAATTCCACTTTCCAACGCATATTTTTCAATCACTGGTGTATAAGCTATTACTTCTGAACTGAGTCCTTCTACAGACGTATTTACACTGGAATCATCTGACAAAGCAGAAAATACCCCAATAAATAAAACAATCACTATTAGAATAATCATTCCTGTTCCATAAGAAATCAAATGATTCATGATTGCTATTGGCTTTTTTACAAAACTTATCAGCTTTTTTATAAAATCTATAATTTTATTACCTGAATATTTCATTGTGGTTGTTCCATTAAACTTATTTAATGATTTTCTATATTTGTTCAACATTCTTGATTGACTTATTGTCTGATTCGACAAAGTTTGATTAATTGTGTTCGATAAATTACCACTTGTTCTGGAATTAATTTTATTCTTAGCTGTTGATAATTTTATGTTTTTTAATTTAATATTACCCTTTTTTGTACTGTTTTCCTTTATAAACTTTTCATTTTTTCTTTTTTGGTTTCGATATTTCTTTATTTTTATTCTAGCACTAACAAGTGTTTTTTCACTTGCACCTTTGATTTTATTTATTGCATAATTTGACTCTTTATTTTCCTTTTCATCCTGTACATTATTTTTTGTATTAATACTTTGCTTTTTATTAAAAGAATCTAGCATCTTTTTCTTATCAAGAGTCTTAATATCCTTAATTGTTTCTTTTGTCTTAATATTCTTTATCATAAACAGTTATCAAAACTCTTATCTTTTCTAGATTTATAATATTCAGGATATCTTAATTTTATTGACTCCATAAAAAAAGAACTGTATTCACATGAAAACAGTTCATAAGGTGTTGAAGCTTTTGCATTTTTTTCATCTACATAACCATTGAACAAATTGAAACCCATCAGCGTTGTATTAATTGATCCTGAAGTATGCCATGATTTACCTAGTCCTGACAGTTTAATACTGTTTCTATTAAAATCATAAAGATCATTAATATGCTCTCTGCAATCTTTATCAATGGTTAATGTATAAAATAGCGATTGATGATAAACATCATTAATTCCACTTTTTTCTATAGCTAAATGATATGCTTTTTTATGTTCATTGTTAAAATACTTCATTATATTCCCCTCACTATCTTATTTTTTTTTCTTTCATTTTATTTTTTATTGATTTTTCTGCCGTCTTGCTTTCTAAATATTTTATTTCACTTTTTACAGACTTTTTATCTATATTATCCACTCGATGAATCATCTTT
Source organism: Faecalibacillus sp. MSK20_93 (assembly GCF_020589945.1). Lineage (NCBI taxonomy): Bacteria > Bacillati > Bacillota > Erysipelotrichia > Erysipelotrichales > Coprobacillaceae > Faecalibacillus > Faecalibacillus sp. MSK20_93. The sequence goes on from NZ_JAJDKA010000018.1 coordinate 3,274, forward strand.
GAAGTTTTTACAATCATTTTTTCTAAATTAGACAGCATTGAGCGTGATGTTCTTTGAATAAAATTCATTTTATTCACTTCTGGTCTTTTATTAACTGGTGGTTTTCCCATAATAATTGCTCCGATATTTTTAAAATTCATCTTTGTATTTCTTAATTCGTTAGTAACAGCATCACATTTATTTATAAGTAGATGTGTTTTATTAACACATTTAAAAAGTGACCTATGGAATTTTCCAAGAGCCACTTTAAAATGTGAAATTTCAATTGTTTTGATAACTGCCTGTTTACCATGTTGCTTAAACTGATTCACACATTCTTTTACTGAAGATAAAATATTTGATTTTATATCACTTAATTGTTTCTTTCCATTATCTACTGTCTTTTTTATATCTTCAGTTATACTTTTCATAATTTCTCGAATAGTTGGATTTTGTAATTGTTCTATTGTATTCTTTAATTCTAAGACTTCACTTGTCATATAATCTATCTTCTTTTCCATATTTGAAATATAATCGAGTAATTCTTTAGTTTCATTTATTTTATTCTCTTTATGTTCCTTATAAAGTATCTTAAAATATTCACTAATATAAGGATCATTGTATATTGCTGGTAATTGTTTATCCATATTGTTATTTCCTCCTATAAAAAAAGATATGCCTTTATCAAAAGCATATCCAAATATTTAAAATTCATCCTGTAAGTCAACTATGTCAACTACTTCTAATTTATTAATTTCTTTTAATGTATCCATTCCACTTAACAGATCAATTGTACTTGATTTACCATTTTCATGTTCTTGATAATTTTCACATCCAAAGAACAATTGTCCACTTGATTTATTCATTCTTAATTTCATATTACTTCCACAAATATTACATTTTAAATTTTTATATTTGATAGATGATTCCGTTAATTGATTAACTGATAATAATACAGCAATAACTTTCTTTGCACCTGCTTCATACAATATTTTTACTGCCTCAAGAATTGTTGAACCAGTAGAGAAAACATCATCAATTATAACAATTGTTTTATTTTCAACATCTTTTATTACTTCAAAAGCACCTTTTACTATTTCCCTTCTCACATATAAATCATTACCCTTTTGGGAAAAATCCTTTATGCATCTAAGAAAAGTATCTAATTGCATATTTTCTTTTTTTAATCCTATAAGTTTTAAATTATTGAATCTATCAAACTTACCTTCTTTTATATCTGCAGGCTTCAAAGGAATATAAGTAAAGCTATCTACATTTTCTATTTGAGCAATATATCGACAAGCTAAATCAAAAAACAAATCAACAACCTTAACATATCGAGATTTAAATTGTTTAACTATATGTGATAAAGGATCATTCAAAATATACATGTGTTTATTAGCATAGTATCTACCACCAAAATATAAATCCACAACTCTCTCACTTCCATCAGCTAAAGTAATAGATTCATTACAAAATAATAGTGACATAGTCTTTTTAGACGATTCATATGTTGCGAATATTTCTGCACAATATCCTTTCCTGTCATAATTAAGAACTTCCACAATCTGTTTTATAGTTAAAACATCATAATCTGGTATATTCTTTAAGAAATCATGTATTAAATTTCCAACCAGTATTGTTCCTATATGATATTCAATCATAGATTTTAAAAATAAAATATCTTTACTTATAGAAATAATTGCATAGGATTCACATTTTTCTTTTTCCATTACTTCCTGTATTAAATCATACAAGTCAAAATACATAATAGAATTTTCATAACTTATCAATTTATCAGTCTTTGTCACAATAATTTTTTTAATAATCTTACCATCTTTAGAATATGGATAAGTTAAAAATTCTTCTTCTAATGTATCGCCATCTAACATTAGTAACTGTATATTATCTGGTCTAGTCCATTTCCACATTACTTACTTCCTCCATATCATCGTTGTTAAACAAATTATAAAGAACTTCATTTTTATTTAATATTTCTAAAACCTCTTTTAGATTTTTAAAAGAATGTGCTCCTTTTTTTAGGTATTTCTTTGGCCATGATATAGAAGAATTATTAATAGCTGATTGTGGTATTAAAACATCTCTTCCTTGTTTTAGAGCGTAATCAGCTTGTTTTAAAGCTCCACTTGTTTCTCCTGCTTCCATGATAATCGTTGCTAATGAGATTCCACTCATTGTCCCATTTCTTGTTGGGAAGTTCCATCTATAAACTGGATTACATGGTGGAAATTGTGAAACCACTAACCCTTTTTCTTCAATAGCTAATTGCAATTCTTTATTTTCTTTTGGATAATATTGGTTAATTGGTGTTCCTATAACTGCAATTGTTCTTCCTCCATTTTGTAAGGCTGATTTATGAGTAGCTGTATCGATTCCTTTAGCAAGACCAGCATTAACAACAATATTTCTTTTGATAAGTGACTTTACGATTTTTTCTGTCTTCTTCATTGAATCTATTGAAGCATTTCTGCTTCCAACAACACATACAGACTTTTCATTCAATAAATGAACATTTCCTTTTAGAAATAGAAATGGTGGTGTTCCTTGAGTATCAGCTAATAACTTTGAATATATTCCATCACCTTTTTTTACTAAAATGACATCATCTGTTAATTTTGCAAAGCTATCTTTTACTTTCAGATAACAGTTATAAAACTCTTTTTCTGAAATATTTAATTTTGATGACAAATAGGGAATATTATTTTTTAATCCACTTCTAAAATCAAAATGGTCTATTTTTTCTAATTGATCTATATATTCACATGTCTTTTTATCATTGTTATTAAAATATTGTTGAATCGTATAATATAAAATAGCATCTCGAACATAAGCATTGTTAATATTAAACATTCCTGCTTTTGTTGTATTTTTATTATTAGATACATTTGTAATTTTTCTTTTTTCTAGATCCTCTTTTAAAAATAACATAATTGATTTACTTACCTTTATTGGCTCAATTTGTTTGTCATGAACTAATTGATTTAATCTTTGTGTGGAGATTTGTAAATACTCCGCTGCTTCGCTTGAGGTATATATATCATTCATTATTGCTTTTATTTGATTTCTATCCATAACCATCCTACTCCTTTATGGATATTTTACTATTGCTCTTGATGATTATCAAGAGCAATAAATTTGTTACTTATTCTTTTCTGATGGTTTTGTTGACATCAATTTATATAGCAATGTATTTTTTTGGAAATCTATTTATAAAAGGTACGATGTTTCCACCATATTTAATTAATCCACATCCTGATTGTGCATTAGTTATATAACTTAACTGTTCATCAGAAATATTCAGTAATTTTGCAAGCTTTTCTCTATCTTGATATGACTGATTTAACATAACAACAAATTCACTGTTAGAAAGCATCGTACTTGCCTGAACACTATCTAACAGATATTCAACATTCTGTGTAATTCCAATAGGATAGCCATCTCTTTTTCTAAATTGTCTCCATGCCGAGTTAAAGAAAGAAGCACTCTCTTCATTTTCAAAAACCACATGAAATTCATCAAGAATGATATGTGTCCTTTTACCTTTTCGCCAATTTTCATTAACACGGTTAATCATTGCGTCCGTGATTACTAATAGTCCCATTGTCTTTAACTGTTTTCCAAGTTTAAAAATATCATATGATACAATTCTGCTTGAAGTATTTACATTTGTTTGATGTGCAAATGCATCTAATGAGCCGTCCGTAAACAATTCAAGTTTCAATGCTAAACTTCTTGCTTCTATTTCAGGTTGTTCTAACAGCTTCTCTCTCAACGTAACAAGTGTAGGCATTTTCCTTGTTCGATAATAATCCTGAAATACCAAAGTTACACATCTATCAATGATCGACCTGTCTACTGGTTTAATTCCATCTCTATCCAACTGTTCAAATAAAGACATGATAAATTGTGACTTATCTCCAACTGGATTACCACTATCACCATAACCTTCCAGCATATCCATTGCATTAATATGATTTTCACTTCCTGCGGCAATCGCTATAACTTCTCCTCCCAACTCTTTAACTAAAAGTGAATACTCTGCTTCTGGATCACAGATAATAATATCATCTTGAGTTGCAAGAGCTAAAAATACGATTTGTTCCTTTGTCAAAAAGGATTTTCCAGAGCCGGGTACTCCTAACTGAAAGGCATTAGGATTCATTAATTTTTCTTTATTGCACATAATTAAATTATTTGTAATAGCATTTTGTCCAAACCAAATGCCACCATCATCAACAACTTCCTGTGCTCTAAAAGGGATAAAGACAGCCATACTTTCTGTAAGCAATGTTCTTACAATATTTAGTTTATTTGTTCCAATTGGTAAAACACTTGATAGGCCATCTAACTGTCTACTTGCAAAAAACAATATATCCAATTCACACATATACTTTCTAGCAACTGCCATAAGTGCTTCTGTATCGTTATCAAGTTCTTCTAGACTATCAGCTAAATGAACGATTGTCATACACCCCAACATCATACGTTGATCCCTTACTGTTAAATCATCTAAAAATTCTTTGCTCTCTTTTCTTTGAAGTTCCATATCATAAGGAATTACAGCACTGAAATTGTTATTTGCGTTCTGTCTTCTTTGCCAATTTGTAATATTAGTTTCAACACCAAGCCATTTCCTTTCGACCTCTTTTACTGCCTCGTCTGTTGGAACTGTAATAATATCCATTGAATACATAAGATTTTTATTTAATGAACAAAGTTCTGATATAAAACTATCCTTTACATATCTTGCATACTCACTTAAATACATAACTCTTCCATACTTATCTCCTAATTGAAAATATTTATCATGAAATTTTGGCATTTGTGGACAGATAGCATCTTTAAAATGATGTCCCTTTCTCATTGAAGCATCCATATCAAATGAAAACTGTTCTTCATGTCCGTTTCTATAAAAATCATGAAGAATTTTTAATCTTTCAATAGCATCAAGTTCTTCTAATTGAGAACCCAATTTAGAAAAATGAGATGATAATTCTACAGTTACCCTTGAAAAGAAATTTCTTGCTTCTTCTACATTCTTTTTAAAGGCAGTTATTGTTATATACTTTTCTTGAATAATTCCATCTGCTCCAGATACTTTCTCTAATAACATATCATTGTATTCTTTTCGATATTTATCAAGATGATCATTTCTTAATGGAATTAAAATCTTTTCTTTAAATTCTTTTATATTAATTTTTCTATTATTGATTGTAATCTTTGTCATTGTTGAACTGTCTAATGAATTAAGCAATTCACTATAATTTAAAAACAATCCAACCTTTTCATCCTTTGAAGCAATTGAATAATTAATATCCTTAAATCTATATGTTTTAGAATATTTGTTCTTAGAACAAAAAATACCATCTTTATAGAGAGTATCAATATCAATTAGATCCTGTGCGCTTTTGGGAACACTTATTTTTTCTTTGTTTTGTTTTTTCAATCTTTCGTAGCTTTTTATCATTTGGATCAATAGACTCCTTTCTTTTAATTTCTAAAAATTCTTTTAAATATTCGTAATATAAATTTTGTGGTTTAAATATCAAATTATGTTGTTTAATCAATAGTGAGCGTATCGCACATATAACAATCTGTTCAGCATTCATTCCTTGAAATCTAATGAATCCAAGTGCTGCAAATGGTGCAGCTGAAATCATACACAACCAACTTGTTATCTCCATTCCTAAATGATCAATGAATAAAAAATAAAATATAACTGCCATTACACACGCTAAAAAAGAAAAAAAGCATTGTCTTAGGGATAATCCTAAAAAAATGCCTTCTGTATATTCTCTTATCTCTTTATTAATTTTTACTTCCATATTACTCCTTCCTCTTTTTTCACAAATAAAAAGCAAGAGGAAATTTCTCTTGCCATTAACTCTTTACTTATCTAACCATTGATAATCTTTTCTATAATCAAGTATATAATCAACGTATACAACATCTTCTTGAATTTGATATAAAATCAAATACCATTTTTTTATAAACATTTTTCTATATTTGTTTGGTGGTATATATTCTTCGTTAAAAAAAGGATAGCGTTTGGGCATTTGCTCTAATGATCGTATACCATCAATAACCGCCTTTTTTTGTTTTGTTGCTGCATCAGCACTTACCTTAGCAATAAAAGCAATATTTGATGCAAGCATATTTTTTGCCTTTTCTGAAATAATTACTTTATATTTCTCATATTCCATTTTCTATACTCCTGAAATAATATCATCAAGGTATTTATCTAATTCATCAATTGTATAACCTTTATTTCCTGCCATTCTATCTTCTTCTACAGAAAGAAGTTGTTCACGTAAATCTAACATTTTTTCCCTACGACTAAATGTCTCCATATCCATAACAACTAAATCACCTTCACCGTTTCTTGTAAGATATACAGGTTCTTGACTTGTCCTACAAAGGTCTGCAATTTCATTATAATTTTGTCTAATTGCTGCAGATGGACGAATATTCATAATAAGCACCTCCAATATAGTAATATTCTAGTAATATTATACCCTTATAATACTATATATTCAATATTTTAGATTAAAGTATTACAATCCCATCATTTCTTTAACTATTCGATCTGACATTTTTACCGTACCAACTAAAATCAGCATATTGAAAATAAGTTCCCCAATATAGCTCCATAACATGGAAATTGCACTCACTTCACTATCTACAACTGGTGGTGAACCTGCAAATTGTGAAAAAATAATACAGGCTAAAACTATAATTGCTCCTTCTAGACATACACCCACATAAGACTTAATAAACGTTATCGCTACTGACTGTGTACTTTCTCCTGCAGCAGTAGAAAGCGGCACAGGAGAAATGGCCGTATACATATACAATTTAAAGAAACGACCATAAACAGTAAGTATGAGGACAAAGGACAAAATCGTAATGAAAATACCACCTAAAAGTGTTACCGCCCAAACAGGTATGCTTTCCAAAAATCCACATTCCTCTACTGCATCTATAATTTCTTGAGGAATAGTAGTAGATGTTGCTGTTCCAACACCTACTGTTGTCATAATTTGAGAGGTTATACCTTGCACAATCTCAAATAATTTTGTCATCAATTCCATTCCATAAACAACTAGCCCTCTTGCAATTGCAAACCTTAAAAACAAACGAATTGCCTGCTCGGGTCGCTTTATCTCGTTTAGATTACTGCATGTCTTTACCATTCCTACTGCAAAGAAAAGAACAAGAAGTGCTAGTCCAATGGCTTGCAAACCTCCATGTATCTTCACAATCACATTCCAAATATTTCCGCCTTTAAAGTTTTGAGGTGTCTGTGTTAATAACAGCCATATTTCTGCAAGTTTCTCATTCCATGTATTGATTGCATTTGTTAAGTTATCAATAATACTACCCAATATCTATCACCTGCCTTACCCATTTAAAATCGCTATCCTGTAATTGTATTTAAAATTTCTTTTGCAAAAGTAATAACGATACCACCTGCTACAGTTAAAAATCCATTTGCTCTTTGTGATGGATCATGACTTTTTAAACTCAATCCTAACTGTACAATTCCAAACCCTAAAATGATCATTCCAATAGCTCTAATTAAACTAAAAACAAAAGTTGAAAGATTATTAACAACTGTTAATGGATCTCCATCTGCATAAACTTGAATTACCTTGAAATTCATTAAAAAGATATTGAGTGCATAAACAAAAAATATCTTCATTGTTTTTTTGTATTTTTTTAAATATTTTCTCATCTGTTTTTCTCCCTTCAAAATAAAAACAGCTCTATTTCTAAAGCTGCTTTCCTATTTACTATTTAATTGTTTAAAGTAGTTGTCCATATCTTCATCACTTAATAATTCATACTCTCTATCGCTCAATAAAATATTTTGCCAGTCATCAATTGAATATTTGATTTTACCATGTAGATATGGTTTTGCATTTCCATCCGTAGTTTCATTTATTCTTGGATGTTTCAAAATATCATACTTCTTATCAAATACAGGTCTTTCTCCTCTAATAAAAAGCAATCCATAATCATTATCTAATAATCTAACCTCATCTGGTGTAAGTAATTCTCTTCCTGCCTGTTGATAATTTGTTGAATAATTTCCTGACCTCCCACTTGATTTACCGTAAGTATTTGTATCAAGTGTCTCTTTTCCCAAATATTCTGACATGAATTTGTGTGTACTCTGTTCATTTCCACCAAGATAGTATAATGTATCACAATTTCCTACGATACTTTCCCAACTATCTTTATAAAGTCCTTTGATTTGAGCAAGATTCTGTATAATGATTGAAACAAAAATAAGTCGTGATCTCATTGTAGAAAGCAATTTGTCAAATTCATCTGGTAAAGCCACATTCGCAAATTCGTCCATAAGAAAATGTACGGGCACTGGTAAAGCACCACCGTGAACAATATCCGCCTGATAATATAACATTTGAAAAAGCTGAGTATAAAGCATACCGATAAGAAAGTTGAATGTTGAATCATTGTCTGGAATAACCGCAAAGATTGCAGTTTTTCTTTCTCCCACCAAATCAAGTTCCAACTCATCTATTGCAGTTAAACTAGCAATACTTTCCAAGTTAAAAGCTGATAAACGCACACCTACAGAAATAAGAATCGATTTAGCAGTTTTCCCAGTAACAAAATGTCAATAGTTTTTTAATCATTTTTCTCAAAAAGGCAAAAAAATAGAACGTATAGTTTATTTCCATACGCTCTATCTCACATTTCATATTAAATTTTGAATTCTACAAACTGGAATTTATATAATTATCTCTCTAACTTTCCCCATTTTATAGGCTTTCCCGCCTGTCCATTAGTGAAATGATATGTAGTTTCCCTTATTTTTACCCTTATGAGATAATCACAAGGGAAATAAGGGAATTTTTTTAATCATTGCCTACCACTTTATCAAGAAGCCTAACTGATTTTCGTTTAGCATCTCTTGTGGAGTGAGCATAGACATTCATTGTGGTACTTACATCTGAGTGTCCTAACAGTTCCTGCACATCTTTTGGGGCAGCTCCATTTGCTAAAAGGTTGCTTGTATAGGTGTGACGTAACTGGTGGAAATGAAAGCCTTCAAATCCCTCTAATGTTTTTGCCACCTTTCTGCAAACAGTCCCCAAAGTAGTTGGAAGTTCCAGACAACCATCCGGTCTTAAACAGACGAAAGAAATTTCTTTATAATCTGCCGGGACTTCCTCTGTTCTGTCTAAGCAATAATATTCGTAGTACACTCTGTTTTTCTCTTTGACCGCTTTGTAGTAGTTCGTGTGATAAAGTTCTCCGTACTGCATTCGATTTTTTAACTGCTCTTTCCGGGCATTACGGAAAATCTCTACCAGCGTATCTCCAAAATCAACAATCCTCACTTTTTTCCGCTTGGTTGGTCCGATGATATATTTGCGCTTTGAGCCATCGTATCGGATGCTACGTCTTATGGTAAGGCATTGTTCTTCCAGATTTACGTCCTGCCACGCCAAACCGCAGGCTTCTCCAATACGAAGCCCGGCATAATAGGCTATCTGGATTGGAAGTATTGCGGCTGGGTTCTTTTTTTTCAGATAAGCAAGCAATCTTTCATAATCTTCTCGTGAAATTGGTTGGATATTTCCGTCCATGTCCTCGTCTGAAAACAAATCAACTTCATCCGTCTGATACCGCAGTTTAATATACTGCATGGGATTAAACGTAATATACTGCTTTGGAAATACTGCAAAACGGAAGGACTGCTGCATGACTGCGGAAAAAGAATGGATATAATCTTTGCTGTAACCCTTTCTCTCTTTTCCGTCGGGATGAACTCCCCCGAAGGAAAGCAAATCAAAAAAGGATTGCAAATGCTCAGAGGTTACATTTTTCAGTTTCCGTTCTGCCAATGGGTGTTTCTTGATATTTCGGATTGTTCCGAGGTAATTCTCCACCGTACCATTGCTGAGCGTACCTGTTTTTAATTCCTCCTCTGCCCACACATCCAAAAGCTGTCCGACTGTGAGATTTTCCGCTTTGGCAACAAATTTCTTTTTCTCATAATCATCCATTGCCTGACGGAGCAGCTTTTCAGTTTCACTTTTGCTTTCTGTTCCAACGCATTCTTTCTGAACAAGATTGCCGCTTGCGTCCTCTACATAGAAGCGGTAGTACCATTTCTTTCCTTTTTTTCTTACAGATCCTTTTGCCATAATCGTATGTCTCCTTTCGATATTAGACAATCGGAACTGATGAAATGCTTCGTGCGTGTAAGTATATCATAACTCCGGTTGTCTTACTATACCGATTCGGAATCTTCGTATAAGACTTCTGATAAAAGATTTGCAAGCCTTTGTTCTGCTGTTTTTGGTTTCTTGGAATAGAGCCTTACAACGTCTGCCATCTCATTAAAAGCATTGATGGTGTGAGTGATTTCCCTTAAGAACATAATCTCATTATATTCATCATTCGATTCAAACCCTATTGTTTTGGCAATATCCGTCTGACCAGCATTCCCCTTGAAGTTTTTGCAGGCGAACTGGAAGGAATCCAAAAACAGACCATATTGTTTTAACATCAGCAGTAATAAATCTTTTGAAAAAGCATCTTCTTCTTTGGTAAGGGCAAGCGGTAACTGTTCCAGAATATCTCCCATCGCATCACGAATCTGTAACTCTCTCTTATCCGTAATGTCGGTTTCATATTCATCTGTTTCCCCTTTGAGCCATTCCACAGATACATGGAGTGCTTCCGAAAGACCTTCCAGCACCATTTTTTTCGTATTGTCAATCGAACCATTCTCATAACGCAGGATTGTAGAAGCGGTAACACCCATCTTTTCTGCGACATAAGGCTGTGTCAGATTCAATTCCAGACGGCGCTGTTTTACTCTGCTGCCTATCAGCTTGCGTAGTTCTTTATCTTTCATGCTGACTGCCTCCTTTTTCGGTATGTATGAATTATAGCATTGTTTTTCTGTAATTGCAATATGCAACTTAAAAATTATTTTTAATATTTCGTAATGCTTGACAAAAAGATATGAAAAGGATATACTTACATCACAAGAATTGCATAATGCAATTTATAAGGAGGTGATTATATGACGCAAAGAAAAATTGCATTATCCATCGAAGAAGCTGCTGACTATACGGGAATCGGCAGAAACACCTTAAGACAGCTTGTAGAATGGAAGAAACTTCCAGTATTAAAGGTTGGTCGCAAAGTCCTGATTAAAACCGATATTCTGGAAATGTTTATGGAAGCGAATGAAGGTCGTGATTTGAGGGATAGAGGAAATGTAAAAGCCGTAACAAGAACTGCGGCAAATTAAAAAGGCGGCTTCCAAAGAAACCGCCAAGGGTTCTATCAGACCGAAGCCATGATATACCTACACGCAAGAAGATTATACCATGTGCTTCTTCTGATACGCAACCGAGAACTTATGTTTGTAAAAGAAAGGGGAATGTAATCATGGCAAAATCAACAAAAAGTTATGAAGAACGAATGCTTGAAATGGAAAAGAAGGAACAGGAAAGCCTTGAAAAAGCAAAACGATATGCAGCACAGAAGAAAGAACTTCTGAAACGAAAGAAAGCCGAAGAAAGTAAAAAACGAACCCATAGGCTCTGTCAGGTTGGCGGTGCGGTGGAATCCGTTCTCGGTGCGCCTATCGAGGAAGAGGACATCCCAAAGCTGATTGGTTTTCTGAAAAAGCAGGAAGCCAATGGGAAATTTTTTTCAAAGGCAATGCAGAAAGAAACACATACCGATATGGAGGAAGTGTAATGGCGGGGGGGGGATGAGTTTTTCATTCCCTTCATTGCTTTTTCATGAAGGGCGCACTTATGGACAACCAGAGGTCGTCCCAATAAGTTTGCCACAAGTGGCAACCGGTCTTCGCTCACGCTTGCCGGGCTCGTTCCGTCGGCGGGGCTTTCAGCCAGACCTGCTCATGCCGCAGGAGGCACTCTTCGCCAGAGGGGCGCATTCCATGCAGGCTGCTATGCGCAGGGCACTCTTACGCAGAGGGCGTTCCGGCAATACTGCTTTTTCTAAAACTGAAAGCAATGTTGCCGGAAATCTATGCCGGATGTGCAGAAAGGGGGAATCCAGACATGGCGATTTTTCATTACACAATCAAAATAGTCGGACGAAGTAAAGGGAAATCTGTTATCTCCGCTTCCGCATATCTCAATGGGGATGTGATGAAAAACGAGGAAACCGGGCGAATCAGTTATTACACTTCTAAAAAAGAAGTGGTCTACACCAGTCTGATGATGTGCGAAAACGCACCTCCTGAATGGCAGATAGTACCAGAAGAAAATATAAAACGCTTTCAAAAATCTGTCCGATACAAAAGGTCAGAAGATAAAGAAGCTGCTTTAGAAAAATTTAAAATCACATTTCAGAAACAACGGTTATGGAATGAGGTATTGAAGATTGAAAAAAGTGCAGATGCCCAACTTGGCAGGTCATTTGAATTTGCCCTCCCCAAAGAATGGAGCAGACAGGAACAAATTCAATATACAACCGACTATATCCAAAAAACTTTTGTAGATAGAGGAATGTGCGCTGATTGGAGTATCCACGACAAAGGGGATGGCAACCCCCATGTCCATCTGCTTCTAACTATGCGTCCTTTTAACCCGGATCATTCTTGGGGAAAGAAAGAAGTCAAGGATTGGGATTTTGTCAGAGATAAAAACGGAAATATCGTGATTGATGAATCCCATCCGAACTGGTGGCAGGATAAGAAAAACCCTGACCGTCATGGAATCCGTATCCCTGTATTAGACGAAAACGGAATTCAGAAGATTGGAGCAAGAAACCGCCTGCAATGGAAACGGGTGCTGACCGATGCTACTGGATGGAACAATCCAAAAAATTGTGAACTGTGGCGGAGTGAATGGGCAAAGGTATGTAATGAACATCTGCCTTTGCATAATCAAGTTGATCATCGTTCTTATGAAAAGCAGGGAAAACTCCAGATTCCTACCATCCATGAAGGAGCTGACGCAAGAAAGATTGAACAAAAGTTTTTTGCCGGGCAGGAAATAAAAGGCTCGTGGAAAGTAGCGGAAAATCAAATCATAAAACAACAAAACACGTTATTGCAAAAGATACTAAACACCTTTGGGAAAGTATCGGGTGCATTATCATTATGGAAGGAGCGATTAAATGACATTAGAAGAAAGCCGGGAAATTATACCCTTAATGGAATCCATGATTGGTCAAATCGAAGAACAGCAGAACCTAATGGCAGAAATGATTCTGGAAATGCAGAACCGGGACACTCAACTCTCTCTTATGCAAAAACAGAATCAGAAATTACAAAAATTAAACAACGAGTTATCCGAGCTGCTCAACATTTTGCCAAATACCGAGGAACTGCTTTCCAAGATGGAAGAACAGAAAACGAAGATAGAGCTTTTGGAAAACGAAAATCAGCAATGGCAGAAATTGGCACAGAAGCTGAACAGCGAAAACAGTTTATTACTGAAACAGAACACCGAATTGCTGAACTGGAACAGCAGATAGAGAAAGGACGTGATATAGATGAACGAATCCAGAGAATCAAAGAACGCCGAACAGTTGGAAGAACTTCTGCTCTTGACCGAGGAGATACAAGAAGAACTAGAACAGAAAGAACAGCTTATCGTGGAACTGAAGACGCAGCTCAGCGAATCTCTGACCTTGAACGAGAAATTAAACAAAGAGAACAGAGCCGGGAATATTCAAGCATTAAAGAACGACTTGAAGCTGGCAGACAGAGCATTGCGGATCGAGAAAGAGAAGTTGCGAAGCGCAAACGTCATGATAGAGGAATGTCAAGATAAAATATGCTATTTAACACAGGAACGGGATTATGCCCGGACACATCAGAAAATCGTAGAAATACCGGTAGAAAAGCCGGTACTCTATGAAAAATGTGAAGCCTGTAACCGGACAGCCTATCAGAATGCAAAAGCAAAATACGAAACACAAAAAGAGCGACTTGCAGGACAGTATAAAGCAAAAACGGTAATGTTCCAAACAACCTTGTTCCTTCTTGCATGGTATTCGTTGACAACCACTCTTTTTCAGGCAGTACAGTCAGATATGTTCCTTGTCGATTGTAAATCATTCTTCAATGATTTAGCATCATTCATACAAACCTTTGTCGGATGGACGATTGATGCCGGGCATTCTGCGGCACAGATTAGTACAAAAATTCCAAATGCTTTTATAGCCGGAATGGTATATTGGTTATTGCTAATATTGATTGTAGGAATATGTATGGCAGGAACAGGGATGCTGGCGATACTGATAGAAATAAAGGTTATAGAATTATATAAGAAAAACTGTTGGGATGTTATTACTCTACTAATGATACTGACAAGTGTTGCTATTGTCATTTATTTTGGAGAATCAATCAAAAAAGTACTGTCAGTAAATCTTCTATTGCTTTTCGTACTTTCGCAGGGCGCATATGTTGGAATTAGATGTTATCTTAAAGTTTGGTTAGAAAAAAGACCATATTAGTATTTTCAACTTACTGTATAGACAGTAAAATTACTCCATACCAGCCTAGTGAAAATTTACTGTATGAAAAGAAGTATTACAGAGAAAAAAGGCTGTAAAAACAGGAACAGCCAGCCCGAAAGAATTTACGGACTGGCTGTATCAGCAGAGTAATGTAATTGTGGAGCTGACCGAGATATGAAAAGCTTTCTATCATCAATTTCGCATTATTGCAATAACAGATTGCTTCTTCCATGAATGAATAAGCAATATTGTCATCAAACTTTCAAGCATAAACATAGCAACAGCAAAAAGAGTAAAAGCAACAACCGGAAATACAAATCCCGTAGACATGCCTGCATTTTTCAAAAATATACCGATTGCATATCCGCCGGGGATTCCAACAACAGCAGTTATAAGCAATGCAATCAAAGTAGTAAAAAGACCTTCCATCATAAATGCTTGCTTCAACTGCTTATTTGTCATACCAATAGATTTTAGTGTGCCCATTTCCTGTTTCTGTGATAAAAGATTTGTCACAGTAAGATTGATTTGATTGATGACCGCAAATATCCACAAGATGGCTGCAATCGCATAAGCTAATGTAAAACCTGCACGATTGTCTGATTGGTGTTCTACAATAAAATCTTGAAGGGTTTGTAAGCGAACATCCCTATTGTCAGAAACGAGTAATTTGAGTTCTTGCTCGATTATCTCCTGATATTCAGCTTCTGCTTGTATTTCGATTGCGTATGTACAGTCATAACCTGCAAGTTCTTTGAGCATATTTTCCGGCATTCTGAAAATATAGCCACCCATTCCATCATTGCTGGAAGTGATTGCACCAATTTTGAATGCTTTTGTTATTGTTTTACCACTATGATTTTTGAAATTAAAGGTCACAGTATCCCCAATTTGAGGTTTCCAATGGTAAACATCATAAATACGTTCGGGATCACTTACAACTAATTCTGTATCATCAGTAATATTTCCAGACAAAACCGCTGCATTTAGCGACGCCAAATCCTTTTCATTATAGCCGAGCATCAAGGTGCTATCTGAAATATCATTGTCTGTTGAGAAATCAACTGGTACGGTAGCATAAGTAAATATATTGCTAACTCCCTCTATATCTCCAACACGCTTTACATAATCAGAAAAATATTCTTTCTGCAAGAGAGCATCCAAATTTTCACTTTCGTTTTCTAAATCAATGCTGATTTTGAAATCTCCGTACTTCATATCCCAATAACGAGCCATACTCTCGGCATTAAAAGAACTCTGATAACTTGCTGCAAGGAAAAATATAACTCCGCACAGTCCCAATGATAAAATGGTCAATAGAGATTTTTTTCTGTTTCTGGAAAAGCTGATTTTCGCTAAATATACAGGCGTAATACGATGTCTTTTGTGAGTGCGGTAATTTACAATTCCCACTGGATTTTTCAGGGCGGAAATTGGAGAAGTATTCGCTGCAATTTTTGCTGGTTTACGAACACTAATATAAACAAGCAGTATTCCAAAAAGGCATGCGCCACATAGAGAAACAATAAATGCAAATACTGACCAGCCTTTTGATTGCAGACAATAGCTGATGATCGTTCCCATGATACAACCAATTAAAATCCCCGGAACTGCAAGCATATAACCCTGTTTAAGAACTATTTTATAAATTTGCTTTTTACTTGCCCCTATTGTCCGAAGCTGTCCGAACTCAGCAACTTTTTGTCCAACCGAAATATAGAAAATGCTGTAAATTACAAGTGCGGCAGCTAAAAACAAAATGGCAGCAACTACACCATATACCGCATAATTACTGAAGGACAAAGTTGTATTTACATAATCATAGTAACTGCTGACTGTCCAATTATTCAGTCCAGTCTCCTCTGAAATTTGAGATAATATTTCTGTTGCTTCGTCTTTTGTAAGGGTATCTGCATTTTCAAGCCAAACATATCCATTAAGCAGGTTATTTCCACGTAATTCCCGGCATTTTTCAAGTGAAACAAAAACAGGATAAGCGGTAGAAGTTTTATCATGATAAATACCAACAATAGTATAATTCTTCAAAGTACCATCCAGATTCAACTGAACTATGGCGTTGATTTCCGGAGACTTATTTTCACTGGCAAAAAAGGCATCTGTAACAGCAATTTCACTTGCTTTCTCTGGATATTTTCCGTCAAAGGCAGGAATCAAACTAAGCATGTCATCATCATAATAAATCAGAGACAGTTCTTTAGAATTTTCTTTCACTGTTTTGATATTACAGGAAAGTCCTACACTTTTTACTTCTTCGTTTGCTAACAACTTTTCTTTACTGTCCTGCGTAATGTCAAAGAAAATCCCTTGATGTAATCCTTCGATTTCTTTCTGATTTTGATAAATGATATTTTGCACTGTGAGCAACGACATCATTATCATAGCAACGGCTACAATAATTGCCGAAAGGCAAAATAAGTTTTTCTTCTTATCAAAACGCACACTTTTTCGTGCTAATTTTTTAATTACTGCACTGGTATCATTTTCAAAAGGATAATTCATAATTCCCACCTCCTTTAGCCAACAATTTTACCATCTTCAATCCGTACAATGCGGTCTGCGAGTTGAGCGATCTCGTTGTTGTGAGTAATCATTACAATGGTCTGATTAAATTCTCCGCTGGTATGCTTCAAAAGCCCTAACACATCTGCACTGGTCTTGCTATCAAGATTTCCGGTCGGTTCATCAGCAAGGATAATCGCAGGCTTCGTAATTAAAGCTCGTGCAATCGCTACACGTTGCTGTTGACCGCCTGAAAGATTGTTCGGCATATTTTCCAGTTTATCTTCTAAAGCCAACATATACACAACTTCGTCCATAAATTTCTGGTCTACTGTATCGCCATCCAGTTCCACAGGCAGGACGATATTTTCATATACATTCAAAATCGGAACCAGATTATAATTTTGGAAGATAAATCCGATGTTACGACGGCGGAAAATTGTCAATTCATCATCATTCTTTTTTGCGAGTTCTTCTCCCCGTACAATCACGCTGCCGGAAGTGGGGGTATCAAGTCCTCCCATCATGTGAAGCAATGTAGACTTACCGCTGCCGGAAGTTCCAACTACGGCAACAAATTCTCCCTGTTCCACAGTAAAATTTACACCATTAAGGGCACGAGTAATATTTGGTTCTGTGCCGTAATACTTCTTTAAGTCGATTGTTTGTAAAATGCTCATATTCAAATGCTCCTTTCAAGGCTTTCTATCTGTTGATAAAGCCATTGTAAACCACAAATGTTACACAAATGTCCGAGATAGAAAAAATTTTTATCGAAAATCAGAGTGAAATGTTACAACGCTCGGACATTTCAAAAAAAGTGGTTATATCTTACCTTACAGGAAGCATAATAGAAAATTCTGAGCCTTGCCTCAGCTCTGAAACAACCTTGATATAGCCCCCTTGCCTTGTTACAATCTCACGAGCCAAATACAAACCTATTCCCACACCCTGTTGATCGTGTACTTCTTCCTCACGATAGAAGCGCCGGAAGATGGCAGCCTGATTGCTTTCTGAAATGCCCTTGCCGGTGTCGGTCACTTTGACCTCTACGTACATTTCCCACTGAACCACTGATACAGAAATCTTTCCACCTGACGGAGTGTATTTTACTGCATTGTCCAGCAGATTGAAAAGGGCTTCGCTTGTCCACTTGCTGTCATGGGAGATTATCAAATTTTCCGGGCAATCCACGGATACAGCAATTTCTTTTTTCTCTGCGGCATATACAATACTGCTCATGGCTTGTGCAAGCGTATGGAATAAGCTGCTGTCTTTCTTTTCTAATCGTATTGCTCCGGTTTCCAACCGGGACGTTTTAACCAGTGCTTGGAACAGAAAATCCAGTTTATCAGTCTGACTACGTATGCCTTGTAAAAAGTCCATCCGTTCTTCTTCTGAAACAGGCTTTGTTAAAAGTGTGTCCGTTACCATTTGCAAATTGCTGACAGGCGTTTTAACTTGATGTGAAATATCAGAAATCAGCATTTGAAGCTCCTGTCGTTCCATGTCTACCTTGTGCCGGTTTTTCTGCATAATCTCATACAACCGAATTAAGCGGTGGTTGATACGGGCAAAAAGAGTTTCACTATCATTTGACTTTTGTAATTCCTCGTTTCCATCAATCATGTTGTCCAGCGTCCGGCACAAATTAGAAGTAAAATGAGAAAGGCGTTTTCCAAAAATCAGCACCAATAGCCAAATCCAGAAAAACGCACAGAGTGTCAATGTTCCACCCACTATAAAAATTCGTATATCCTGCATTATACCGCCGAAAATACCGGTAATTACCAGCATAGAGAAAACCATGCCAGCACTAACCAGTCTACAAATTTTCTTAGCAGAAAGGTTATTCAGATTCATTTCTTTTCGCCTCCTGTCCATTGATACCCCATACCATAAACCGTTTTGATATATGTGTCGCCATCCGCTTCAATCTTACTGCGAATACGGCTGATAGAAGTAGTAAGGGTATGTTCATCTACATATTTTTCATCAACATCCCACAGTTTTTCTAAAAATTGTTGGCGAGTAAGTACCTGCTTCGGATTTTTAAGAAATAGGTTCAACATTTTATATTCCATCGCAGAAAGTGCTAATGGTTTCCCGTTCAAACTTGCAAATTGTTCCGAAAAATCCAGAAACAAGCTACCATCCTCGTAAATATCCTTAGCTGGTTTGTGATGCTCCAACATAGCGAACATGGCTTTGATTTTTCGCTGCAAAGCACTAATCGAAAAAGGTTTCGTGATATAATCCACTGCACCAGCTTCATATCCCCGTATCTGATTGCTTTCCTGATCGTTGGCAGTTAGAAATATAACTACTGTATCAGGATGCTCTGGCTTGATAAGACGGCATAGGTCATAACCATTTCCGTCTGGTAAATTTATATCCAGCAATACCAAATCAAAAATGTTTGTTTTTAATGATTCAGCGGCTGTCCTTGCATTCAGAACAGAAGTTATTGTGTAACCGTCCAATTCCAAATTATAAGTAAGCGTTTTATTCAAAAGATTATCATCTTCGACAATTAAAATATGCTTCATATTATCACTTCCTTTTCTTTTTGCAGATAGTATAACAGGCAAATGTCCGAGAATTGTTACAAGGACAAATATATTTTTCATTTTACAGCTTTTTTCTGTGTACTGCAATTTTATAAAAGAAAGGACAGCAGTGTCAAATTGCTGTCCTTTCTTTTATCATAGCTGGTAGTGTAGAAGCGTGGGTTCATCATATCGGGTGTGGTATCTTTAACTACAGGAAACTCCCTACAACACTATCTCACTTCTTGCTTAATAAAGTTCTAATGAATCTTCTGTATCCACCCACATCTGTAAATTGCCATCAAGATATAATCTTGCATATTCCAAAGGCTCATCCACAGCCAATGAAGTAAGCGCACATTCTGATCCATATGTGGTTTTTAAATTTTTTTCAGCTTCCCAGCAATCAATGCGAAGCATATATCCAGCACTTGTGTAAACATCAATACTATCGTGGTTTATATTATATTCTGCATAAATTGTTCTCATCGTATCTTATCTCCATTTTCTTTTGATAATCAGTTACAGAGTTAAATATCGAAAACATTTCAATCAGTTCACCATGTCGTTATTGTTATATGTTATATTGTGTTATGAAATTTTCTTTCCCTTAATTTTTCCCATATTAAGGTTCATGAAAAGCAATGGGAAAATGTAACACAAGGGAAAGAGTAAGGGAAAGTTCACTTGCTACAAACTTAGTATTTTCAAGGGTTTGCGAAGAATTTGATAATCAAATATAACAGTTATTAAATTTCCTAAAATATGTGAAATATCAACTGGAATTTATTTTTTACTTGTGGTTATGCGAAGTAACAAGCATCCCATCAAAAATCCAATGAGAGTCCCACAAGTATTCATAATCACATCATCTAACTGTGCAAACCTTCCAATAAATGTTTGCAAAAATTCTATGCCAATCGAAAATACTGCTCCAAGTATAACGCCATTCCACCAATGCTTGTAGATATTCTTAAAAATAAATACTGGCAAAAATCCATATGGAACGAATAGACATATATTCAAAATAGTTGCCGCATTAAATCCATCTTCAAATAATTTAAAACTAATATAACTATCAAGAGGTGACGATATTCCAAAACTACCACCAATAATTCCTGTAATTTTTAATATTGATACAATTATCAAAATCCACAAGAATTGGCATAAACAATTTAAAATCCTAATTTCTATTTTCTTCTTTTGGATAAATTCAATACCCAGTTCGATAATCATAACACCTGCGAAAATAATAAGTGCCGTTGGAAGTAACCTCACTAATATCCATATTCCAGTCCATATTTCCATTGTAATATAACTCACTATCATTCCTCCATAAATTCTAATTTGTTGCTCAAATCATATCACATTTTCAAACATATCTCAATTCCAATTGTCTCTGCCCCCATCTATTGCATTGCCTTTCGGCTTGCTTCTGTAACCAGCATCCGGTTAATCTTTTCTTGCATGGTTTCCTTTGCATCTTCATTGAAATGATAGCGGACAACATATACTGTCTGCCCGATTTTCTTTGTAAATGTGTTTCCCTCTGTTTTTTTATTCATCATTTTTTCCATAATCATCTATTTCCTTTCTTTCCTGTGCCCGACAGAGAGAGGTTTGCTTCTGTCCCTGCCGGGAGTTTATCGGCACGCTGACAACACAAGTGTCAACATAGGGTTTGAAACTTTTTTCGGGTAGTTATTTCTGTTTTCCAAAATACTATTGAAAAGTTTTTTGAATGTTCTTGTTGACACCTGTTAAAAAGTAGCTGAAACACCGGTAAATACAAAGGATTTTGGTGTCAACAAAAATGTCAACAAGCAGTAAATTTCCGGGTAATCAGTAGCCTTTCGGCATCAAAATCAGCCTTTCTCTCTGTCGGGCAGATCAAATGGCAGCTCCAACTGTTCTGCTTTCGTCAGCTTTGTAAATCCATCTTTATCCGGTTCGTTGCCACCCTCTTCTTCTGCTCCTTCCCTGATCCAGCTTCTCTGTCTGCCATATCCTTCCTTTGAAAATCTGTGGACTCCGGCTCTCTTCCAGCCAGTGATCTGCGTATCCATAATGGAACAGATCTCATTTGTCTCGAATTTTTTCGGCTCCCGGTCAAAATGGTCAAAGGCTTCTTTCCAGATCTGGACGGAACATACATGACTACCTTTATAAGCGTCCAGCCAGCCTTGTATCATTCCTGCCATCGTATCTTCCTGTGTGAACTGTTTTCGGTATTCACTGATCTCCTGCTCCATTTCCTTTGAGAACTTCAACAGGCTGCTCTTATTCTCCGTTGACCAGTAGATTTCCATTACTTCTGCCCACAACTGGTCAAAATAGGATCTGGCTTCTTTTTCATCATCGAGGATATGCTTCTCTGCCTTACTGCTGTCTATAGCAATCGGCAGGAACCGTCTTGCCCCGGTACGGTCAAAAGGAATGAACTGCCTTGTGTTCGTTGAACCTGCAAAGATACACTGACGCTTCCGGTCTTCCTCATATTTATCATAAGGGTTCCGGTAAGTGTCTTTCTGTCTGGTCAGGAATGACTTGATTTCCTCATTGCTCTTTGCACTGATTGCAGCAATCATCTCCGACATTTCCATAATCCAGTGTCCCCGGAGATGCTCGTATATCTTACTGTCATTCAACTGCTTCAGATCATCAGAAAACCAGTCATCGTTCAATGCAAGAAAACGGAAAAATGTGGATTTTCCGGCTCCCTGCTGACCTACCAGACAAAGCATTTCATCTGCTTTACAACCGGGGCGGTAGATTCTGCTTAATGCTTCCATCAGGAAGTGCTTCACAACCTCATAGACAAAATCCGAAGCATCTGCCCCATATACCGTTGCAGAACATAACGGATTCTCTCCTGCCCGTCCCACTCCAGTTGTTCCAGATACTCACAGATCGGGTGGTATGCCCGGCTGTTGGCTTCTATGCGAAGTGCCTTATCCATACATTTTTCACTTGTGAGTTTGTAATAGCGTTCAAAGAAATAGTAGAAATAAGTCCTGCCATCATCATCCAGCTTGCAGACTTCCTCATTCCACCAGAGTTTTTTTACAATATCAATCCTGCCTGTCAGCTTGTTGTATTTCATACTCTCACGCACAAGCGGATCATTTCTCAGCACAACCATATAATTTCCAACCGTTGCTTTCGCAGTTCCTTTCTGTGTATATTCCAGCATCTGTTTCACTTCATCGACTTTGCTTTTATCTACCATCCGGAACATTTCTTTCATGGCATCTTTCTGTTCTTTTGTGGCGATCTCCTTTATCTTCTCTTTCGCATTGCTCAATCCGCTCCACCTCCTTCCATTTTTCTTTTACAAGTGCTTCCTTATCTGCCCTGTCCCCAAAGAGCAGGATATCCAGATAATACTCAACAACTGACAACTCCCTGAGAGCAGTCATAAACTTTTCATGCCATTCTTCTGTCCGTGTTTTTGGTGCATACTGTTCTTTCCATTCCAGAAGCAGGCTCAGATAATCCAGATAGGCTCTCAGGCATCTCAGATGTTTTTTCTGCCAAAGTTCTTCTGGTGTCGGCTCTGGCTTTTTTGCTGAAACGCTTCTCCTGTTCTGCGGTGATCCCCTGTCCCTGCCGGAATAAGGAATCCCAAAATCATCTGCCAGCTTCATGGCTGCATCTTTCAATCCAATGTCAAACAGTTGTGCCGTAAAATCAATGGCATCTCCTGTACAGCCACACCCGAAACAATAATATCTCCGGTCAACTTTCATGCTGGGTGATTTGTCATTATGGAAAATGCAGCGGATCAGTCCGCTCCTGTTGGGCTTTAACCCATACCTCTCCGCAGCCTGCCGGACGGTCACATTCTGTTTTACTTCATCAAATAATCCCAATTCGTTTCCTCTCTTTCTTAAATCTGCTTCCCAAATCTGGGAAGCAAGTTTTCACAAAAAACAAAAAAGCACTTTGTCCTGTCCTTACGGAATCAACAAAATGCCCTTATAGTTCCAGATCACTGGAATGTGATCTTCCTTTATTCAGTTGTTTTCTCTCTGCCTCTTCTCTTTGAATCTTTGCTACGTTCAATGCAAGTTTTTCTCTGATTGACGGCTTCACTTCTTTTTTGATTTCTTCTACAACGGCTTTTTTCTTCTCTGGCTGTTTTAACTGACGGACAACCCTCACAACAGCTTTTTCCATCGCATATTCGATTTTTTTAATCAGACCGTCCAGCCTGTTTATCGCATATTCCTTTTCTTTTCGTGATGCCTTACGTTCCGGACTCTGAATCCATCTCTTAGAATCTTCCGCAAGACGAATGTCATCTTTTCTGGTAGCCCGCATTGTTTCCTCTGCGACTTTATCCACAGCCTTGTCATAGGCTTCACTGGATACTTCGTCAAGCAAGGTTTCCACATCTTCAATACGGAGGGTAAGCTGTTGCAGTTCCTCTCTCTGTTCTTCAATCAGCTCGCCCTGACTTAGAATCCGGTCAGAATTGGAAATGAAATTTTCTTTAAATTCTTTTTCCTGCTGTTCTATTTTTTCTTTCTGTGACTGGATAACCTTTTCATTTGCCCTGACATGGTTTGACTGCCTTGCAAGTTCCAGATGATTCGCATTGACCTTATCCCTCTGCTGATTGAGCATTTCCTGCTGAACCGCAATCTCTTCTTTCTGCTTCATTCGGATATAGTCCTGTTTCTCCAGATACTGCCTTCCTCCATAGGACGGTTCTTCGTCAATTTCCAGTCCATGACGTTTACAGATATCCAGGAACATTGTCCGGCAGGCAGAATCAAAAACAACCTTACGGTTATTTGTCTTTGATCTTTTCTTTTCCGGATTCGGAAGTTCAAAGCCAAGTTCTTCCAGTGCCGCTTCCTGTTTCGGTTCAATCTCCCCATACCGGTTCGTAGCATCGAATACATGACGCTCATGAATATGCGGAGTCGCTTCGTCCATGTGCAGTGACCAGTCAATGATATGCACATTAGAACCAAACCGCTCATCGAACTCTTTCTTGAATTCATCAAAAACCAAAACCAGCGTTTCCACAGAAGCGTGTTCATCTATCGTCCCAAGCTGATAGATACTTTCTTCCGGACAGGTCTTTTTATTTTTCAGAACATCTTCCACCCCTTTACATCTGTCGGGGTGTCTTGCTTTCTCATGACGTTTATTCTGGTTAATCACATAATCGCTGTAATGATCCACATAGTATGCCATCTCAATCTGGTTAAAAGAAAAATTATCCTCTTTTCCCCGGTCTGCCATTGTGGTATATCCCTGATAGCAGTCCCAGTAAATATTCTGACGGACACGTTCATTGTCAATATGCTCACTGTGTTCCGGGTCAAATCTCCGGTCATTGTGAAGCGGATTGTAAACACCGTCTTTCCCAGATCTGCCGTTATGCCTTGTGCCTTTCAATTCACATCTCTCCTTTTTTCAAGTTGTTTCCCCGGAGGGGATTGCAGCGAAGCTTCCAAAAGTCTCTGTCCCCGTTACAGACAGTACCCAGTACCATATGGCGAAACGCCATATCACTGGGCAATGGCTGCCGCCCTTAACCTGCTAAGGGCTTTGCCCCTTAACCCCAGCAAGATGCTGCCGCTCTTTGCAATCTGGGCACAAAGGACTTCCAGCCCTCTGTACTCCCAGCAGACAAAACGTAACTCCTGCCGCTGTCCCTTCAGCAGGATCTCCGTTCCGTCTGTTTTTCAAAAATCCTCTGCATCGGATTTTGTGAAAATATAAAAATGGGTAAAACAAAGGGCACTAACTTTTTACGGTTAATGCCCTTTCCTTTACTCATTCACTTTTCAGATAATTCCTGTATGTATCATTCTGATAATTGCTTCAGAACCATTTTAACATTCTTCCTAAGTTTCATTCCGTCCCTCAGTCCCAACCGGTAGAAAAATTCTTCTGTCTCTGCTCCACTGTTAAATATCTGGTCGCAATATTTTGTAATGGCCTCTTCCTGTTTCTGTGGAAGTGTGGCAATCACTTTTTTATATTCTTCCTCAACTTCATCTGGTTCTGTCACAGACGGCTGGCTCAGTTTCCAGTCTGCATACTCTTTTCCCATATGCTCCGTTATGGTCAGGTTGATAAATTCTTCAATCTCTTTTGTAATCTTCATTTAAGAATCCTATTCCTTTCTCCAGTGGTCTACTTCATCAATCTGATTTTGATTGTTTCCAGCCACACCACTGCCCAGCCAGAAAGCACAGGCAGGATATAAAGTATAAAACCTGCCACAAGCATCCTGACCGCTTCTGTGCCTGTCTCCTGTCCGAATCCATACCCTAAAACTGCTGTAATGCAGATGATCCCCGACAGGATATGAAATACCGTTGCCGACAGCCATGTGAAGAACATAACCACCAGTTGTATCATTGTCAGGCATATACGCACTGGCAGTAATACGATTTTCACAATAATTCTTACAACAACCATGACTGTCCACCCCTTTCACTGTTTCAGATAACTACGATAGCTGTCTATCACAGAATCTGTCACACCGCTTTTGTAAATCTTTCGGATATCAACGATTTTTTCATCTTTCAAAAGTTTCAGCCAGTCCAGTAAATCTTTTCTGCTGTTTGCAAAATTACAACATCTTCCGTCTGCATATTCAATCCAGTATCTCATAAGTCCCTCCTACACATACACCAGTTCATTTAAAATAATTTCATCTACCCGGCTTCTTGCATTGTTTGCCCGGCGAACCCATTCCATCTGATCTCTGCTTTTCAATTCTTCCGTAATGCCTTCCTGCTCCATAATCTGTTCCATGAGGAAATCCCTGCGTTCCAAACACTGCTCATTCAGATCTGCGAGATACGTCCAGAGCTTACCACTCAATGTCAGATAGGAATACAAGCCACTCTTGTAATCTTTCAGATAGTTTCTGTGAAGACTTCCATAAAAACCAATCTCTCTTTTCTCTTCGGGTACTGCGATCAGTGGCAGATAGATTTCCCCGACAAGGATATAATCCAGACCATTACTGTTATCGTGAATGATTCTTTCTAATTTGCTCATGCTGATGCAACTCCTTTCTTCGGTTCTGCTGGGGGAAGCAGTGATAGCGGAATGAACACACCTTTTGCAATATCTTCCTGCCGGATCTCTTCTTTTTTTGCATCCAGTTCGGCTTTCTTTTTTGCCTTTGTCCGTTCATAGTATTCCTGCTGCTTTCCATTTGCTTTTCTTCTCAGGTAATTCTGGTGAAGCCTGTCTTTTCTGGCTTCCCGTTTTTCCATTTCTTCAATTTCTTCCGGTGTCATTTTCACCTCACCGAAATGTGGCGGTAAATATCTGCCGATGAAGTTAAAATAGATTTCCACTTCCTGTGTCGTCTCAACGCTTCCTTTCCGGTCACGCTCATGCACCACAATCTTTTCTACAAATTCATTCAGCATGTAAGTGGTCAATTCCTCAAAATTTTGGTATTTATCAACCAGAGCAATAAACTTCTCCGCTGATCTGCGACCTTCTTCATAGCCTGATAATTCAGCTTCCATATCTGCAATTTCTGCCGACAAATCTTTCTGTTCTTTAGAATACTGTCCATCAAGAATCGCATAGCGTTCATCTGGCAGCTTGCCAAGAATATTGTCCTCATAAATTCTGCAGATCAGTTTTTCCAGTTCCTGCACACGCTTTTTTGCCTCTGCCAATCTGCTTTTCAATCTTGTGATCTCACTGGACTGCTGTGAAGTCTGTGCCTTTTTTACTGTCTCCAAAAATTCTTCACGATTCAACTGTGAATACTCCGCAACAGCCTTTAAAAGTTCCTTAATCAGCTCCATAACCACATCAGCATTAATTCTGTGCTGTGTCTGGCAGAGTGTTCCAACCGGAACTTTAGAATATGCAGAACAAGTATATTGTGGTACTCGCTTGCCATTATTTACTCGATGGACATACATTTTGGAACCACAGTCTGCACAATACATCAGACCTGTCAAGGGGTGGGCTTCTCCCCATCCATCTGGATATCTTCTCACATTGCTTCGGATTCTCTGTACATTGTCAAAAGTTTCCTGATCTATAATGGCTTCCTGCGTGTTCTCAAACACCGTCCAATTATCTTCAGATACGTAATGGCTTTTCTTATCCTTGAAATGTTTTCTGGTCTTGAAGTTCACTGTATGACCAAGATACTCTCTTTTCTTCAGAATGCCTGCAACAGTAGAAGAGCCCCAGCCATAAGGATCTTTGATTTCTTTTACTCTGTCTTTCCATAATCCGGCATCTTTCTTTGCCATATGAATCGCTGGTATCTCAACCTTATCCTCTTTCAGTGCCTTGGCAATCTGATATGGTCCGTACCCATCCATTGTCATGTGAAAGATTCTCCGTACAACTACAGCTGCTTCTTCATCAACAATCCATACATTCGGGTCATCCTTGTCTTTCAGATACCCATATGGTGTTGTACTTGCCACATGCTTGCCGGATTTTCCTTTCGCCTTGAAAGTGGATTTTATCTTTTTACTGGTATCCCTTGCATACCATTCATTCATGATATTTCGGAATGGAGTAAAATCATCGTCCTCCCGGAAGCTGTCTACATTCTCGTTGACTGCAATCAGGCGGACATTCTTCTGTCGCAGCAATTTCATATATTGTCCGACTTTCAGATAATCTCTTCCCATTCGGCTCATATCTTTAATCAGAATCGTTCCGACTTTCCCCGACTCTACTTCTTTCATCATGGCAAGAAAGCCTGGGCGATCAAATCTTGTACCGGAGATACCATCATCAGTAAAATGAACAAGATTGGTAAATCCATGTTCTTTTGCATATTGTTCCAGCAGTTTCTTCTGGTTTGAAATACTGTTGGATTCCCCGTTTAATTCATCATCACGACTAAGACGTTCATACAACGCTGTCATGAATCCCTGTTTCTCTGTCATAGTCAGATGTCCTCCTTCCTTTGTTTATTAATTGCCTGTTCTCATCCCATATCCGTTCCTGTACCGGGTTCTGATGTTTCCGGGACGTATTAACCAAAAAAGACACGCTGAATGCCTATTCAGTTCTGGTATCACTACGGGCAGGCTGTTTCGTTTTCAAGGTTCGTGTAAGAAGTAAAAAAGATTCTTACACTAAACGAAATGCTCAGAGGTCTTTTTACAGCCCCCTTACTGCATCTTTTTTGATTTCGTGTCATCTTTTTAAAGTTCCTTACACAATCTCTGTACTGACGAAACAAAATACGGACATGTTTTGAAATTGTTTTTTACAAAATACAATTTTGTTCTTTAAGGTAAAAAAATAAGCCTCAAGAGACTTTTTAATCATTTTGGAGCTCCAACTCTTTAAATTTGATTGATTAAGAAGTCTCTTCAAACTTACTACACCTGCCGCCTGTTTATAAATCTTATATTGCTTGAGAGCTAATGAATTTGGATTTCTTATTTCCAATCTTTCAAACAATTCATCTAGCGGACTTTGATATTCTTCATCATCTTCTTTTACTTCAGCAGCTGCAATCATTTCCATGACCATCGTGAAATTTTGTTCTTCTTCTGGTGCTTCGTGTAAAAGGTAAAGACAAAGAGCTTCTAATAAAGCCGTTTCCGATTTTTCCCAAAAGGGGTCATTTGTCTGACTACCTTTAGGTGTAGTATTTCTAATAAGATTGGTTATAAGCTTTAAAACATCCTTATCATCCTTGATATAACGAAATGGATTATAACAATGTGATCTATTCATATTGATAAGATCAACAACTTTGATAACATATCCTTCTTTTTCTAAAAGATTTCCTACATCTCTGAGCTGTTCACCTTTTGGGTCAAGAACCACAAAAGATGTATTGCATTGCATCAAATTAGGCTTACCAAAAAAGCGAGTTTTCCCTGCTCCACTTCCACCAATAACTAAAGTATTTAGGTTTCTTCTATGTCGTCTGCCATCTAAACCAATACGAACATTCTGCGAAAGTATCTTATTAGAATAGTAATCCTTTTCAGTATATTTTTTATTGACAGCTTTATTATTCGCCCATTTTGCTGAACCATACTCCTCATTTCTTCTGTAATTCTTCCTGTTATAGTAATAAGCCAAGTATGAAAAAGAATAGATTGACTCAAATATCAAGATACATTTAAGAGTATCCTGACATAATTCAAAAGAAAAAGGGCTATTCATTGCTTCATTTAAGTAAATGATTGCATCAAATAGTCCCTCATGGATGCAAGGAGCAACAAGAACTGAAAGCCACGCTATAAATACTGCTCCTACAAAATAAAAAACAAGTTCAACCTGTTTATCTTTCCTCATATGATTTTTTCGATTTGGATATGTCAGCTATTGCTGCCTTGTCCATAATCGATTCAATATAATCATAATCCTTATTTTCTTTTATTTGCTTGTCTCTTAAATTTCTTAAAGCAGTAATAATTATTCTTCTTTCAAAGTCCGTTACTCTAATCAAAACCGTTGGTTCTTTATTCTTAAATAACCCCATTAACGTTCTTCTCCTCTGCTTGCACTATCTCTTTCCTGCTGCAATCTATAGATTCCTCTTTCAGCTCGATTACTCACTTCATCTGCAATACTTTTAATGTTGCTCAATTCTTCTTTAGTATCTCGAGAATCCATTCCTTCAAAATAATTTTTTACTTCATTTGCGAAATCAACGTTTGAAACTGGAATGTTCAATTTTTTACAAAGAATATAGGCAGCACTTTTTACCATAAAGGCATCCTCTGTTCTGTCAACATTTCCATATTGACTTTCAAATTCTACATAGCAATATTCCCTTGCTAAACCCTCCATTAAATCTGTCGGACTCATCCCGTCTGCATAGTAGATCATTTGATTATCTGGCGAATATTGTACTAGCGAACCCTTTTCAGTATTATCAACCATCTGCATTTTAACAGGTGATTGATAAACTAGACCGCTGATGATTTCTCTAACAGACAAATTTTGTTTTTTCATTCTGTATGGTCTGTTTAATTGAGAAATATCAAAAACATATTTAACATCATAGTTGGTTCTTATCACGCCATCATTTCCTTGATATTCACCTTTAGGTTCTAATATTCCAATTCCTTTTACTCCTTTTTTTACATACTTTTTTTCTTCTACCCAACGATTATTATCTTTTAACAGTGTTGCCTGTGGACATTGTGCCATGACCAAGAGTGTATTGGTAACAGTATAACCAAATTTTGATTGCATTTCTAAATAGTTCAGATAATTTTGTGGAGAAGAAACAACTTCATGTGTTTGCTTCTCAGCCATATCATAAAGATTCTGTCTTTTTTGTTGTTTTTGTTTGGCATATTCCTCTGGAGAAATTCTAGGTTTTTCTTCAATTTTCTCATTAGTTGCATTGTTTAATAAATTATATATATCACTCATATTTTATCTTACCTTTCTTTTTATCTTTTTCTTACGTTGAGGCTGTTTATGACGTACCCTATTTCTTTGTCTAACTGTTTGTTTAGGTTTAGCCTTTTTATTTCTATTTTTTATCTCATCTAGTTCTTTTTTTACTGATGGTCTTTTATTGATACCTTCCTCCATTGAGATATGCTCGAACTGATTTTCGCCTCTCGTTTTCGTTCGAGCCATAGACGGGTTTTGTTCTTCTTTCATTGAGTCCAATAAAGAAGATACCAACTCATCATGTTCTTTTTCAGTTAATGGTTTGACATCTTTGAATTCATCAGGCTGTTTTGCAAGTGCTGCTTTTCTCATTGCTTCAGTATCAATAGTTGCAAGTTCATATTTATCTACGATCCTGCTGATTTTTGCTGCATCTTCAGCTCGTACCATAATGTCGCATATTCCATCCGTATTATTTCTTTCTTTTAATACAGAATAAAGAACACCATAACGTTTTGCTTCTTCACAAAACTTTTTCAAATCTGAATGATGTACAGCAAACACTTTAAGTTCCTTTCCAGATTTCAACATATTAGCAAGTCTTGTTTTTCCTTTAACCTTTTTCTTATCTGTTAAAATTGCATAAAGCGTTACTGCTAAAGATTTAGAAGCCATTCCACCTGCCTTTAAAGCTACATTAGCTGCCATTTCTATTCCCTGAAGTGTCATCCTCACTGCTTGATCGGCTGTTTCTCCGCCAGCATTCATAAAGTTCCTCCTTCCTTAATAATTTCTTTTTCGTTCTTTTGAACTTCTTTCTTGTACTTTATTTTCTTGTTCCTTAACTGTTTGCAATTTATCTTTAATCTTTAAGGAACGTTGTTTGATACCTTCACATAATTTCACCTCCTTTCGATAATCCTTTATTTCTTTTGAAATTGTTTCGATATCTTTTTGAATCATTTCTTTTCTTTCAAGATTTCGGCATCTTTTGACCTTGTTATAAAGGCATCTTCTTTCCTTAACTAACTTTTCAATTTTGTTGCTTATTTCACTTTCATAATTTTCCAAATCCTCGATCGTATTGATTTTCTTTTTGCATAGAAAAGTTGTTTCTTCAGTAATCCTGTCCATATATCTAAGATCCTCCTTAAAAATAAAATGTACCTTTCTTCTAGAAGGTACATTTTTAGGGATAATTCCCATTCGATACATATAATGGAAATACAATGCCTTTATTCCTGTTATCTTTTTTGCCTTTTTGATATTTCCATGATATTGATATTTACTTTTGATTCGTGTTCTTTTTTCAAAATACAGATCCTGTTCAATGATTCTTTTCTTGATATTTTCTTCACTATATGTTCCATCATCTCTTACTTTATAAAGTCTAAAAAAACGAGGTGCTCCGGGTGGTTTGACTGCAATATGTTTTACATTTGTTTTCACATCATATCCAACAGACTTGAGATATTGTAAAAACTGTGTGAATGTTCTTGATGATGCAATAGCACGTTCAAGATCATCTTCTATAAGCGTTCTTCGTGTAGGCTTTTTCTGTTTTTTAGCCTGCCATTCAGAATAGTGCACTCCCTTTTTAGGATCTGTGATTACATTGAGTCTATACTTTTCACAAAGTGCATCCGACAATCTTCTCATTTTGTCATAGTCAGCGTGTTTGTTTAAAAATCTTTTGTACGTTGTCCATGAAACAGAATTTATAACAAAGTGATTATGAAAATGTTTCTTATCTGTATGTGTGCAAACCAATACCTCAAAATCATCTCCCCACATCTGATGGGCAAGTTCTAATCCAATTTGATGTGCTGTTTCAGCTGTAACCTCCCCTGGTAAAAAAGACTGATACGCATGAAATGCCAAAACACCATCCTCCTTGTGTGCATTCCTTTTTGTCTGTTCCATTTGCTGAAGAACAGTTGAGGGATGACAATTTAAACCACTGACATAAAGTTGTCTTTCAGTTTTATCATCATTGACAGCATAATCAATAACATTCCCAAGTCCTTCATATTCATAAACACTATCCGTTTCTTTTGTCTTAAGAGGATTAGAAGCATAATTTAAAACCCTGTCCAAATTATCCTTAACTGCCCATATACTTGTTGTAGCCATTTTACTTTTCCATCCTTGTAGGTTCAGTAACATTGCTTAATATTAATTGAACATTTTTTTCAAGTTCTGAACAGTTTCTCTTATATTTTAAAATATCAATTGTTCCAGTTTTATAACCAATAACTGCAATCTGATTTAAGTTATTACCTATCATTCTTAACTGCTTAATAATTTCTTTAACATCATCACTGATTCTTGGTGCTGGAACATATCCACTTATCAATGTACGAATATATTCTTCTCTTGACAGTCCTGTTTTCTTAACACATTTATTTAAATTTTCTAATTCAATCAAAGACAATCTTACTTTTATCTCTTTATTTCTTTTGATCTTGTTCAATTTTATCTACTCCATTTCCTGCAGGGTCTTAGGGATTGTCCCTAACAAGCTGACTTTGGGTACAAAAGTCCTTGCTTGCTACAAAAGTCATCAACAGGATAATACTTCTATTTAATGAATTTATTATCCTGCTGGAAAACTATCTTTCCCTGTCAAAAAGTTTTTTCTTGACTTCAAGAACATCAAATCTTAAATCCGTTATATTTTCATCATTAAGTATTACATCTTCATTTTTATACTTTTCTCTTACAACATTAATTGCCTCATTTTTGGAATGAGCTTTTACTGTTTCTTGATGCTGTAATACTTCTGTAATTTCAACAACATATTCTTTCATCATTTTCTCCTTGCATAATAAAAGGTCACGAATTTGATCCATGACCTTCCTATCTACTGTATTCTTCTTTTTGCTTAAATTTTCTTGTCAGAACTTCATTGACATCTTTCATTTTTTTAGGTCCTTTATCATAGATTTGATAGCTTTTACCTAAAAGATAATTGATCTTTGCAATACTGTTTTTTCCTGCCTTATCATTATCCAAATATAGATTTAAAACTTTAATTTGTGGATTGATTGCTAAAAATTTACCTAAGGCAATAGGCAATTCACTTTCCTCAATAGAATTACCTATTGCTGTTACTCCTGATAAAGAAAGATAATTGTTCTTTTTCCAATTCCTTTTATGCAACTTCTCTAAAGTTTGAAAAGACATAAGGTCAATTGCACTTTCAAAGATATTTAAAACATCACTTTCTTTATTTACCAATTGAAAACTATATTCCTTATTACTGTTAAATACGTCTACCTTCCAATCACCATCTGTTGCTCTTTTTGAAGCATAACGTTCTATTCCTTTTTCATCATATCCTACAAAGACAACAGAGTGATCATAACTGCATTCATAGATCATTCCCTTTTGATAATAAAATTGAATAACTTCTTTATCAATTTTTCTTTTATTTTTTAGATAGTACATCATTTTTTTATTATCTTTTGAAACGGTTGGCAATCTGAAAATACCATCGTTCTTTTTTGAACATTTGTTTACACGATAAACAGGCGGACTATCTCTTATACATTTATCAACATATTTTACAGCCTCATAATAGTTCATACCTTTAACATCCATTAAATAGCTGATTGCACTTACCCCACCTTTTCCTTGAGAAAACCAAATCCACTTACCATTAGAAATAACCAAAGAGGAATGCGTTGCCGTTCGGTATTCTTTTTTTCCAGATTTAACAAGTTCACTTGGTTCATAATTATACAGATAAGTAAACACATCCAACTTTTGTAGTTCTTGTGCCTCCTCATCTGTGTAAAACTTATTTGACATACTTATCGCATCCTATTTACTTTTGATTTACGACCAATACCTGTATCGTTTTTTTGAACAGAAGTATCTGGAATATTTTCTTTCTTATCTAAATCAAGTTCTTTATTGATTTTGGACAGTTTCTTTAAGGCATCATTCAATTCATCTTCTTTTTCAAATGGCTTTTCTACTTCAAGTTCAGCATTATGCAACTGTTGCAATGTATTTTGAAGAAGTTCCTTTTCCACTTTTAAACTTTTTGGAATATTTTCAATAGCATTATCAATTCTTGTAAGATTCCCATAAACATCATTTCCTAATTCAACAGGATAATAAAGTTCTTTCTTTAAAGACATGATGTAATATTGACTTAAACTGTTGAACTGAATGTACAAATCAAATCCTCTATACTCTCCAATGTATTTTTTATCCTGACCATCATATTCCTTACAGGCAAGAAGTATTGCATTTCCTGCCTGTTTTTTATCTACTATCAACATATCCTTGATTTTTATTTGTTGAAACTCTTTTTGAGGTTTCAAATCTTTTATATCATTTTCTAGCCCTTCAATCCTTGTCTTAATGGCTTTAATCTTCTGTGGATAATATTTAATAATTCTATCTTCTAAATCATATTTTTGAGAAAGATAGTTTGCTTTGGCAAGTTTTAATTTGGATACTTTCGTATCAAGCTCCATCTTTTCTTTCACTTTGGGATTTCCACTCGCTAGTGCCTTTATCTCTGCATAAGAAAGTGAAGCTTCATCTATATCTTCAGCACTTCTTACAGGAGATTTGCTTGTCATAATTTGTCCTATGAATTTTTGTTTATTTTCAACCAGCTGATATAGATAAGCATCAAATGTACCTTCTGTTACATAACGATAAATATAAACATCCTTATTTCTATTTCCTTGTCTTACGATTCTTCCTGCACGTTGCTCCAAGTCCGAAGGTCGCCAAGGGCAATCCAGATCATGTATTGCTATCAAGCATTCTTGTACATTTGTTCCAGCTCCCATTTTACCTGTCGAACCTATCAGAATTCTCACTTTACCTTCTCGAACCTTAGAAAAGAGTTCTTTCTTTTTAACATCTGTTTTTGCATTATGGATATATGCAATTTCACTTTCAAGAATTCCTTCTTCTAATAGTTTATTTCTAATTTCATCGTAGACATTGAATGCATCATTACGAGGAGTAGACATATCACAAAAGACAAGCTGTGTACTTTTTTCTACCACTGTTGCATGATATATCTTCAATATATTTTTAATACAGGCATTGACCTTGCTATTTTTATTTTCTGGTAAAAGTTCATTGATAAGCCTTTGATCAAGTGCCAATTTTCTTCCATCGTTCGTAATTTTAAGCATATTATCCTCATGAGGATCAACTGCTCCATCTCTAATTTTTTGAGCACGTTCACCTAAGCTTTCAACAAGTTCTTTTTGAATATCAGAAGGTTTAACTGCCACATTTTGGTAATGGGCATTAGGAACAGGAAGATTCAACATATCAGCAGTCTTAATATCTGCTACTTCCTTGAACATATTAATCAATTCAGGAAGATTAAAGAATTTAGAAAAACGAGTCTTCATCCTGTATCCAGAACCTTCAGGGGCAAGTTCGATACTCGTGCTTGTTTCTCCAAAAGTAGAAGCCCAACAATCAAAATGCTGAAGGTTATGCTTAACTAGAGTGGAATACTGCAAATAACGCTGCATCGTATACATTTCCGTCATCGAGTTGGAAATAGGTGTTCCCGTTGCGAAAACAACCCCTTTCCCTCCTGTAATTTCATCCAAATACCTACACTTCAAATAAAGATCTGAAGATTTTTGTGCATCTGTTGTAGAAAGTCCTGATACATTATTCATCTTAGTAAATAGAAAAAGATTTTTATAAAAATGTGCTTCATCAACAAAAAGACGATCCACTCCTATTTCTTCAAAAGTAATTAGATCGTCTTTTCTATCATTCTTATTCAGTTTTTCGAGTTTTGCTTTTAATCCCTTCTTGGTTCTTTCTAACTGTTTGATTGTAAATCTTTCTCCATTATTTGCTTTTAAAGAACTTATTCCATTTGTAATTTCTTCAATTTCATTTTCAATATTCATCTTCTGTCTTTCGATTGACATGGGTATTTTTTCAAATTGTGAGTGTCCTATGATAATAGCATCATATTCACCAGTTGCCATTTTAGAAAACAGTTTTTTTCTATTTTTCTTTTCAAAATCTCTTTTTGTTGCAACTAGAATGTTGGCACTTGGATAGAGTTGCAAAAATTCTGCTCCCCATTGCTCAACTAAATGGTTGGGAACAACAAACATTGGCTTTTGTGCTAAACCTAATCTTTTTAATTCCATACATGCTGCCGTCATTTCAAAAGTCTTCCCTGCCCCCACTACGTGAGCAAGAAGAACATTTTGACCATAAAGAATATGTGCTATGGCGTCTTTTTGATGTTTTCGTAAAGTAATTTCAGGATTCATTCCTGGAAACTCTAAATGATCACCATTATATTCACGGGGTCTTATGCTATTGAATAATCGATTGTAAATCTGTGTTAATTCTTCACGTCTTTGAGGATCTTTCCAAATCCAATTATTAAAACTTTCTTTGATTGTATCCTGTTTTTGTTGGGCAATCATCGTTTCCTTTTTATTAAGAATTGCTTGTTTATTACCGTCATCATCATATTCATAATCAAATATTTTTGTCTGTTTCAAATTAAGACAATCTTCCATCAATCTATATGCGTTTGCTCTTGAAGTTCCATAAGTCTTATCAGCTTTTACGCTTTCTTTATCCATATTCTTTGCACTGATATTCCAATTAGCATTATAAGAAGAATAAGAAAGCTTCGTATAGTTTCTTACCCAGCTAGGTGTATCAAGTAATTCATAAAGAAACTGCTGATAGATTTCTACTGGAATCCAAGTTGCCCCAAGTCTGACCTCAATTTCACTGGCTGTAAGTTCTTTAGGCATTGCCTTTTCTAAAGCATCCACATTCTTTTGATACTTTGGATCAATTGCTGCTGACATTTTGGCTACTTCTAATTTTTCTCTGATATTTCCACTAAGGTATTCATCAGCTGTTACATATTCTTCCTGTTCTTCATTTAAAACACTAGGGACTTTAAATATGATACCATCTAAATCTTCTTTGATTTTTTCATTACTTATGCCCGTCAATTCACTCATATAATTAATGTCGACTTTTGCTTTTTCACTTAAAGACACCATCAATGCCTCATTAGCTGTAGCAACATTGTTAAACTCTTTCTTTTTACGAATCGTTCTTTGAGTAAACATGGCTGCTTTAGATTTTAAAGTTCCATCTTCGTTTAAATTTTCTAAAGAACATAAAAGATAGAACGAACTGTCTTCTCTAAATGCAATGGTATTACCTCGACTGTTGAGCAAACCATATGCTTGAGTAAAAACATCATAGTAATCATTCAATTCTCTTTGTTTTTTAGCAATCATTTCCTCTGGATAATCTTCACTTTGATAGGTTATCAAATCTCTGACAGTATCACGTATTCTAATCATGCCTTTTATTCTTTTAAATGTTGTATCACCAACATCAACTTTATTCATTAAAGAATTTTCTCTATAATAGACCTTATCGCCTATAACAGTATAAGAATAATTTCTTACCTGTGGATCAGCAGGTATACTTTCAATCTCGTTTTCATTTTCTTCCACAATATCAACTTCATCTATGTGACCTTTGATATTATAGATAGCTTTTTCCAATGATTCATTGAGAGGTTCATCATATCCTACGACCGTTATATCCTCTCTGCCATACATTGCATGTGTTTTTTCAATTGTTCCTAAGATCATTTCAGGGTGATCAATATAATATTGATTGATGACATATCCTTCTTCTGTTATTCCTGTTGAAACCCAATCATCATCTTTTAAAACAGGACGCTCTCTTTTTTGAAGAAATAGAATATCACTGACCGCTTTTGTATCACCAAAAGCATCATTAGGTAAACGAATGGCACCTAAAAGTTCACATCTTTCATTGATATATCTTCTTACATTACTGTTTCTTTTATCCATTGTATAGCGTGATGTCACAAAAGCAATGATCCCATTTGGTCTTACCTTATCGATTGTTTTTGCAAAAAAGTAATCGTGGATATTGAAATTCAACCTATCATATTTTTTATCTACGACCTTAAAGTTTCCAAATGGCACATTTCCAACAGCTACATCGAAAAAACTATCTGGCAACTTAGTTTCCTCATAACATTCTATTGCAATATTTGAATTTTGATAAAGCTGTTTTGCAATACGACCACTGATTGAATCCAACTCCACACCATACATCTTTGAACCCTTCATTTCATCTGGAAGCATACCAAAGAAATTACCAATACCACATGATGGTTCTAAAATATTACCATGTCTGAATCCTAAATTGTTCAATGCCTTATAAATACTTTCAATAACAACAGGTGAAGTATAAAAAGAAGTCAATGTTGATTCTCTTGCACTTTTATATTCTTCCTCACTCAACAATGATTTGAGTTCAAAATATTCATTTGCCCAGTTCGATTTACTTTCATCAAAAGCATCTGCTAATCCTCCCCAGCCAACATAACGAGACAAAATATCCTGTTCTTCCTTTGTTGCGTTTCTTCCTTGTTTTTCTAAAGAAAAAAGCAGTCTGATAGCTGCTACATTATCGTTGTATCTTTCTTTTGAAGGTTTTTTACCTAAATCTTTATCCGTAATTTGATAATTTATCTTTTCAGATTGAACAGGATCAATTGAAACATCTTCTTTTTGGATCTTATCTGAAACAGTATAATTATAATTATCTGCGAACTCTTTTACTAAAGAATAAGGCATGTCACTATAAACAATAAAAGAGCTGTCATAATCTATATGATAAATGTCCCTTTTGTTAATGCTATCCTTAAATACTTGCTCGGATTCAACTATATAATTTTTTTCTAAAAGTTTATCAAGCCATTGATCTGCATAATTTTCTAAATCATCTTTGGTTGATAAAGCGTCTTTATTTTTATTATCAGAAGAAATTTCAATATCAATTGAGTCATTTTTATATGAAATCGGCTCTAACAGTTCTTTTGAAAAATCAACTTTAAAAGTCATATAAGGCTCACTTACTTCTATACCATTTACCTCATAATAGTGGAACATGTCTATTGTTTTTTCATCATGATCATATAAAATCATCAAAGGATCATCATTGTCACTTGCAGTTATCATGTTACAAAAACCAGAGACTTCATTCATAATACGTGGTACTATTTTTTTCATTTTTTCAAACAACTGACTATTTTCTTCATTTTCTTTA
The DNA here is from genome assembly GCF_020589945.1 of Faecalibacillus sp. MSK20_93. Lineage (NCBI taxonomy): Bacteria > Bacillati > Bacillota > Erysipelotrichia > Erysipelotrichales > Coprobacillaceae > Faecalibacillus > Faecalibacillus sp. MSK20_93. The sequence continues at coordinate 43,317 of NZ_JAJDKA010000018.1, forward strand.
TTGAAAATATCATTAGATATTGAATAATCTTCATAAGTTCTATCAATCAAATAATCAACAAGCGAATTTCTAAAATCATCATCATTAAGATATCTGTTATAAAAATCGGGATCCTTCGTTTCATAAGAAGGCATAATAGAAATCAATTCTTCTCGAATATAATCTTCTGCCTCTTCATCTGTTGTATCGCTATCACGTAATGCGGGATAAATCATAGAACGCTTGATTTGATCTTCAAGGTCAGAAAGGTACTTTTTAATGATTGTATGGTTTGAACTATCAATATTAATATCTTGAACCACCTGTGTTATTGGTTTTAACAAATGGTCATTTAATGGGTTTTCTTTTAACAATTTGAGAAAATCATCTTTAGAATAATATTCTAAAAGCAATGGAAAGCTTTCATCCTGTAAAGTTATTTCATTACCATTTTCAATAATTTTGTATTCCGTTGCTCCAACATATACGCTGTCTCCCAAGTTCCATTGATACTCTTTTGGAATATTTTCATTCTGTAAATCATCAGAAGATTCAGGGATAAGACTTTGATTAATACTTTTCCTTTCATATTCGAGTTGATGTTGAAGTTGATTGTGCAAGAATGTTGGATAATATTCTTTTTCTTTTTTATTAAGATATCTGTCAAGTTGAATAAGTTCATCTATCCTTTTAGCAACCTTATCCCATTTTAAAATGATTTTGATTTCATCTTTTCCAATCTCACGATAACGACTTAAACTCATTCCTTTAGCATCATAATTGACATTTATAAAACCTACTGCAGGAGAACTTCCACCCTCTCCATATTCTTTTTTTAGAAACTGAACCTTTTCTTTCAATGTATTATTTTTTGAAAACATTTGATTGATTCGGTATTTGCCTTCTTCAAATCCACTTCCACGAGTCAATACTCTATCTATTTCCTGTTGTGAAAAAAAGATTCCATTTTCAAAATTTTGAATATTCTCATATACTGATTTTTTTTGTTCCTCCAGTGATGGAATCTGTATATCTGGTGCAAAATATCGAGATAATATCATGCCATCAATTTCTTTAGCAACAAAATTCCATGAATAATCATAAGAAACAACTTGATTATCAAAAGTTCCTAAATAAATATGCAACCCATCATCTAATCTGTCATATCCAAGAATGACATCATCAACTTTCCATTCTCTTATACTGTCAGGATATATACGCTGAACATATTCACAACGTTCTTCATCATTGTCATGTATTTGAAAAAACTCAATGATTTTTCCTGCAGATTCTAAAAGTTCATCGTTATACTGAAAAACATGATAAAAGACATTCGCATTGATGATTTTGTTTTCATATGCCCTTTTTAATCCTGATTCATTTTCATAAGGCGATGTAAGATATTCATCTTTTTCAATAATTTTTGCAAGATAACTTTGAAGTTGAAAAAAAGATAAGTACGATTCGCTTTTCCGATTCAAGTAGTTACCACTCCATACGTCCAGTCCATCATTTCTTTTTTTATAGCCAAGATAACTATAGTCATAGTGTTCTGGACACCTGAATGTTTGAACAAGCGTATCATCATAACATTCTTTTAAATAATTTGCCCTTTCAATTTCATCTGTATGCTCATGAAAATACTGAATAATTTCTTCTTTGCTATGTTGCAATGAAACATCTTCTCTTAAGAGTTGAGGTAAATCACTTAAATCAAAGGGTGGTAATACATTATCGCCACCCTTTTCCTTATCAACTTCTTCAATTCCTAAATCTAATTGTAGATTATTTCCTTCAGAATGATTTCTTCCGCTGTTTTTTGAAGGTTGTTCATATGCTGTACCCATTCCATCTGATGTATCTCTTTGTTTGGTGCTGGATTTTTCGTTAACAATTCCTTCATCAACATTTCTATCATCTCGTTTGCTTTCTTCTCTGTTTCCATTAAGTAAGAGCTCAGTTGATTCCTTACTCGAAGTGAAAAGAGAATCTCTGGCTGCTGTTCCTTCAGATACTTTTTCTTCATCATTGCGTATTTTCCTAAAGGTATCTCCTTGTCTACTGTCAAATTGGGCATTTGATAATCTCCCACTGTTGAGTATGTGATTTGTTCCATTGATAACACTCCCTTCATTTTTTTCAATTTTATCATCTACTAAACGATTGTTATTTTCAAATGTGCGATTTTGAATTATCAATTCTTTTGTAATATGAGAAATCACATTTAAAAGTGAATTACTTTCTTCTTGAAAGGAATTACCTATCACTCCCAACATTTCAGGTGTATTAAAAAGTTCTATTGATATAAAATCATCCACTTCAAAATAAAATCTTGTTTCAATATCACATCTGCTCATTAAACTGTAGGCAACTGAATTTTCTAAAAGATTTCTATAAAGATTCTTTAGTTCATTTTCCCCATAGCTTTCTAGCAAAGAACCGTCTTTTAATTTCATCAACCTTTTAAAATAATCATCCACATAATAGCCTGTCTGTTCCTTTGCAATTTCTTTGATGAAACTTCCTAAATCCTCATCATTTGAAGTCATATCAAATTGTTTTGCAATTTTATCAATCAATTGTTTATGAAACGACTCTTGTACACTCCATAAATGAAGTTCTCTATTATGTGGACTCCTTGTATCAACAATATCAAAAACATATCTTATTTTTGTATATCGACCACCATCGTCTATAAGAGCTATACCTTTTGAACCTTTTTTGATCCACCTGTTCATCCTGTTGTTCCATGTTTCAAAGTCTGTACATGCTTTTGCATCAGGTCTTTGCTGATAGATCAATAGTTGGTTGGTAAAATTAAAATTATAAAGATAGCCGGATGTTTTTAAAAATGAAAGCCATGATTCCTCACTTTGAATAATATCATGACATGATTTTTCAAGTAGTTCATATAATGTATCTAGTTTATTCATTTCATCTCACCTACCTTTCTTGATTTATTTTATTTTTTCTTAAAAAGTTCCTTTTTCTACACAGATTCTGCTCAAGTAAATATTTTGAACGTTTCTCCATATCCTTATATGCTTCTTCATAATCATTAAAATAATGTCCTGTATAAAATCCATATTTTCTATTTCCATTTGTTTCCCAAGTAACAAATTTAGCTGGAGATGTAGGACTGTATCCTATAACAATCGAATCATCATTGATATGCATTTCCTGAATGATTTCATACGAGCCATTTTTTTCATGATAGAATTTTGAAATATCTATTTTATTAAGACTCAATAAGAACATTGTATTTTCTGTAATATCTTTCCGCTTACAAAAATCAAAATAAAGATTCATTCCTTTTTTATGAATAAGAGTTTCATGATTTTCTTTAGAATAGCGCCAAATATCGTAATGAACATTCAACGGTGCATAAAGCAATTCATATTCTCTTTCTAAATCACTAAACAAAAACAAATCTGGATTGAAGTTAAAATAATCAAGATTCTGTGTATGATTTCGACCATCGACAATATCAAGTTGGATAGTGCTTTTTGTATGTTTATTTACAGCAACTGCACGAACGATATCATCCTTATTTTTAAGGATATACTCAACTGAATAATTACATTTGGTCTGTTTATCGATTATTTCTTGGCAAATCTCTTTTATTTGTAATTCTTTCACTTTTTATCTTCCTGGTATATTGTAATTGACCCATCTAAGTAGTCATCTACAATATACGTTCCTTTCTATCAATCTTATTTATCCGTGATTGATTACGGTTTGTGTATTCTGTAATATTGAAATATGTGAATGTGGATTTGTATTTTCTTCCTTGTGGCTCGACT
>NZ_JAJDKA010000179.1:0-333 GCF_020589945.1 Faecalibacillus sp. MSK20_93
AAACGTTGAAAAATTCAACAAAGGTGAAAAACCAACAAACATCATCAACATGTATTTCTTACAAATGTGTGGTGAATTCGGTGGTTCAGGTGTTACTATCGGTTTAGTAATCGCAATCATGATCTTTGGTAAACGTGAAGATAACAAAGCAATCGCTTCATTATCATTAGTTCCAGGTTTATTCAACATCAATGAAACAGTTACATTCGGTATTCCAATGGTATTAAACCCAATCTTAGGTATTCCATTTGTATTTGCATGTTTAGTAACTATCTTAGTTGGTTATGTATTAACAGTTATCGGATTCTGTCCAGTTGCATGTTTAACAGTACC
>NZ_JAJDKA010000180.1:0-331 GCF_020589945.1 Faecalibacillus sp. MSK20_93
TTATCCGTGGCGGTGTCAAAATTCAGAAACGAGATTTAGAAACGGGCGATACAAAGCCACAAGGAAGTGCCACTTTGAACGATACTGCCTTTGACATCATTTCCTTAAATGATAATTCTGTTTTGGTTGAGGGCAAGCTATACAAGAAAAATGAAGTGGTAAAAACAATCCATACAGACCTTGAGGGTGTCGCCTCTACTTCTGCTGACCTTTTACCTTATGGAAACTTCCGTATCGTTGAAAGTGAAGCTCCCGACGGTTACTTAACTGACGGTGCAAAACCGATTGATTTTACAATCACAGAAAATGGAAAAATCGTGGACTTAACCGA
>NZ_JAJDKA010000181.1:0-321 GCF_020589945.1 Faecalibacillus sp. MSK20_93
ATAAAAAAATGGTGGTTCCGGGCGGAATCGAACCACCGACACGAGGATTTTCAGTCCTCTGCTCTACCGACTGAGCTACGGAACCATCATTTGGCGGTCTGGACGGGACTCGAACCCGCGACCTCCGCCGTGACAGGGCGGCATTCTAACCAGCTGAACTACCAGACCATTTTGGTTGCGGGAGAAGGATTTGAACCAACGACCTTCGGGTTATGAGCCCGACGAGCTACCAGACTGCTCCATCCCGCGATATTAAGTTTTTTAATAAATGGCGGAGATTGAGGGATTCGAACCCCCGCAGGACGTTAATCCTCTGCTGGT
>NZ_JAJDKA010000182.1:0-311 GCF_020589945.1 Faecalibacillus sp. MSK20_93
GAACAGATGGAACATCACATACGTATTGGTCAGAAAAGCCATATGCTGTTTATTGTAAGACAGGAACAGCTGAAAAATATGATGGTAATTCAAATGTTGACCACCCAAACCATCTACAAATTGGTTATATTTCAGCAACAGAAGATAGTAAACCATTAGTTGCATTTGCTAGTATTGCATTTAGAGAAGATCGTTCTTCATCGGGCGCTGATTCATCTGCACCAATTATTGCACATCAAGTTGTTGATAAATATGTAGAAAAATATGGTTTAAATTAAAAAAATGCTAGTATTTCATTAATTAATATGTTA
>NZ_JAJDKA010000183.1:0-305 GCF_020589945.1 Faecalibacillus sp. MSK20_93
CTGGACAGTAGCTTACAGCAGGACATTTGATTCCAAGATCAACACCCATGACATTATTATTTGAAGAAGCAGCATCTTCTTTTGCATTATAGACAATCTGTGCTACTAGATCATGTCCTTTTACAACAATACGCATTGTTCCTAATTTACTGGATGAAAAAATTGATTTCTGTCTTTTGGATATTTTTGTTTTGACTGATATACGTTTTGACTTACCATTGATCATCACTGGAAAGCTTATACAGTCATCATTGATCCTAAAATTTTGATTGTTGATATAACAACACATTTTTTTCAAAACAGGA
>NZ_JAJDKA010000184.1:0-302 GCF_020589945.1 Faecalibacillus sp. MSK20_93
TATGTGCGGTTTGTTGATGAAGAACCCGACAAGCGAAAAAATGACTGGAAACTCAATGACCGCTGGGCTTGGTTTATCGGCGATAACAGACAGAGCTTGAAGCTGACGACAAAGCCAGAGCCTTACACCTTAGACCGCACATTGCGTTGGGTACAACGGCAGGTAGCACCAACCTTGAAAATGCTGAAAAAGATTGATAAGGGAAACGGTACAGACTACATGGAAACAATCGAACAGCAGGCAAAGCTCACAGAAAAGCATGAAATGATAATCAAACAGCAGACGACCCCTGCAAAAGATTT